>NZ_CDHP01000019.1:0-2739 GCF_900002895.1 Ercella succinigenes
GTATATGTCCTTGATTATGCTCGTCAACTGTGCGCACGTCTATCAAAAGCGGTGGATTTTCCTGTTCAAGCCATTCCTTTACTTGCTGTGGTTTGATTCTCTGAACACTTGCTGCTGTGTTGAAATTATTTCCATGAATAGCTGTTCTGAATGATTCAAATAAACTTGACATATTATTAGTCTCCTATCTTTTTTAAAAAATTATTTTACCAACCGACAATAGTATTGTTCGGCAAAAAACCCCCCAACCCCTTTCTAACCGAAGGGTTTGAGGGTTTTACTGTATGTCAGGAAAACCTAGCAGAAATCAGGATTTTTTAGACTGAGCCAAAATATTTTTTATTTCACTGAGACGGAGCCTCTTTTTGGTAAAATCGAAATCAAAAGCCTTGCCGATTTCGTCAGAAATCTCTGACCTATAATCAAATAAATAGAGATTATCATGCTCAAGACTGCAGCTTATGTTTTTAAGGCAAGTCGCGATATTCTCCGGAGTAAATTTATAGCCGGTCTTCTTTTGGATTAGGCGAATCATAACTAAAGATATGAAGCAGGTTAGGACATGTGCATTGATCCGATCCTCGCGGGAAACAAAAACCGGACGTACGTCCAGATCGCTTTTGGCAACCTTGAAATTATCTTCAATATCGGACAAACCCCGATAAATTTGGATTATTTGGTTATCTGGCATATCCAACTCGCTGCTGATCAAACAGTAATACCCATCGTATTTAGCAGCTTCTTGAGCTTTTTGACTGTCAAATAGCAGCTTTTGCCCAGGTTCTTGGCATATTTCCCCAGTTTTCTTGTCGAAGGTTATGTTCTTGATATAGGCCGCAGCGCCGTGTACATTTCCTTTGTTATATTTTGTTGGATCGGCAATGATTTTCAGTGCGTTGTCAATTATTTCCTCGCGTTCCCTACGTGCTTTGTCCGCATATTTTTTGCTCCAGAAGATGACTTGTTTTTCATCTATTAGCATCTTTTTTTTCGAACCATTCTTCATGCTAACTAGAATCTCGCGTACTTCTATTCGAGATTTGATTTTGTAGTCAAATTTCTCTTCCAATGGTTTGCCGTCTCTGTCCGTATAACCACGATCTTCAAGAACATATTTCTTGAATTGTTCAGAGCCTTTTCTAATTGAGAAGCTGAAGACATATCCATTTACACTTTTGTCCCTGTCTCCACCCTTGAGAAAATAGATATTGTCTGAAGAGGTGCAACCCATATCCGCAACAGCAATAACCCGCTCAGGTGCAAATCTGACGCAGACATCCTTGAAAACAGGTACAAATGTTTTGCTGTCGTGGGTATTTCCAGGAAATAGTTTGTAGTATAGTGGTATCCCATCTGAATCCATGGCCAATGCCATCTGGACAATTGGATCCGGTCGGTTATTTTTCTCTTTTCCACGCTTGCGCAGATCGTCTGTCTGGTCAATCTCAAAATGAAAATTGGTCACATCAAAGTACATCAAACGAGTGTCCCGGCCATACTTCGCCTGAATCTGGTCACTGATAAAGCGCTGGCATTCCAACCCTATTTCAGAGTAGTGAGACAGTGCCCTATAGATGTCATACAGTTCAAAGTCAAAACGCTCGAAAAACATTTCTTTATGCTCGAAAGCACGCCGTTTCGAGGACGGGTGCAGAATTTGGTTAATAGTCAATAGCTTCATGATCGAATTGATATTGTACCTGAAGTTTTTGTGCCGAGCTTTATTGTTGAAAAACCGATCCAGTTCAAGCGTGTGATAAATTTGGAAAATAACAGCATAACCAAGATTGTACCGCTGGTGTGCTTTTACAGAAAGTTTTTCGTTCATATCGATCGTCAGCGTTAACTTTTTATCTGTTTTTTCTTGGGCATTCATTTTGTTGACAACTTCTTTGAAATGAGCAATCGGGTCAGAGTACTGATCCAGCAGTTCATGAACATAACCCAACGTTTTGTAGTGCTCAGTCCTAGCCTGTTTTTTTTGTTTGTCCCAGTATTTCTTTTCAATAATCAAATAGATTCCAGCTTTGCGTTTTCTGACATCTAAGCGATAAGCCATGTTTGATTCCCTCAATTTCTCATTTAGCCGGAAGGCAAGCTCATAACACCTACATGTATTATATCATATTGTGCGATAATGTGCTACAAATATTGGCAAATGATTCGCAAAAAAAATCCTCCCTAGCCTTTCTGCTGAGAGGTTCTTCGGATACTGGTCTATGTTTTATCTGTCAAACAAGCGATACGAAAACCAACAATTTCTATTGTGATTATAGTTTTTGTTGATTGAATTAATGAATACAGTACGCGCTTAATTTAAATAGCAAAATTGAATCCTTCTATATTAATTTTATTAAATAATATGTTTGATGTTGACATTTGTTAACGTGAGTAATATTATAAAATTAATATAGAAAGTAAAGGTGATGCTTTTGGCTGTATGAATATACAAATATGTAAAATATTAAAAATTTATTTGTTAATACTGTCTGTTTGAGATAATCAAGTTTTTGGCTTTATGCGTTTAACTTTGTAACGTTGTCCTATGAGTAAGATTTATAGACAACTAAACTTTTTTAGAGAGGCATAATCATGAAGAATCGAATAAAAAAAATTATGATTATATTTTTTGTTGCTATTTTTATTGTTGCAAACGTGATTAACCTAAAAAGATTTGTGCTTTATGACATTATTACACCAATTAATACTATTATATCGTGCCTCTACATAATTATTTGT
>NZ_CDHP01000020.1:0-160013 GCF_900002895.1 Ercella succinigenes
TACTACAATAGTAGTTTTGGCTGTACAAAATTCTGAGGAGACAACAGGTAAAAAAGATGAAATATTATATATAACTGATAATCTTGATTTAAATAAAGTGAATAATATAAAAATTATTTCACCTGCTGAAGCTAATGATATATCATATAGTGATGTTTTGTGGGTAGACGGTCATGTTCTTAAAAATTCTGATGTTAAAGACAAAATAGAACAAACATTCAAAAATGGTGCCAGAATAATCATTTTAGATTCTGAGGCTGAATTGAGCGACATATATGAAATCTTCGACACGGATCAGGCCGAATTTATAAGAGCGACAGAAAAAAACTCTCAAGAAGAAATGATTACAGAATATCAGCAAGAAATTTCGTCATTAAAAAAAATAGGATTTTTAGTTATTAACGAAAAAGGCTACAAGCATGTAATAACATTAAATGCAGAAAATAATGATCTTATTTTTGAAGTATGTAAATCTGCATCTAAGTATGATTATCTGAGTTTAATTACAGGAACCGAATCCTGAAATCATATAGTGCAACTTCTAAACACTAATAAGAAAATGACTTTTGTCTAAAAATCTAATAAAGAAATCAAAACAACAAAAAGACTGACTTTAGATCTGTTTTTCATTTCTAAAGTCGGTTTTGTATTTTACCTCTCCTCTGTACTAGACAAAATTATTATTTTGTCTAGTAGAATCTGTATATCTACCTTTTATCTTCAATAACAAATTTAGACAATAATCTAAAACACATTTACCATTCTTGACTCAAGCCGCTAGTAGTCTCGGTTTTTCTATACAACTTACAATATTTGGTTACCATAATGATAAAATAAAACGTTGCCTGGCAATGGTGTCAGACAACGTTTTATAAATGTTATTACAATTAGTTTTGCTCTATTCTTTATGTCAATTAAGCTTTATTTTATGATTGGTGTTTTTTTGCTGCGGGCATTTGATTTACAGCTGCTATAACCGCTCTTAATGACGATTTGCTGACATTACTGCTGATGCCTGCACCAATATAAATTTTATCATCTCCATTTTGAACCTGTACATATGTTATGGCTTTTGATGTTGATCCTCTTTCCAAAGCATGCTCATTATAAGATGTGATTTCAATTCGACAATCAAGGTATTTTTGCAGAGCTTTACAGAAAGCATCCAAAGGACCATTTCCCATGCCTTCAATTGTAACTTCACTATTATTTACCATCAAAGCAACATTCATTTTTACAGTTTGATCGTCTATCATTTCTTCACGATAACTTTTCAGCTGCAATGGTTTTGTCTGATTAACATATTTTTCCTGGAAAAGATTATGTATCTCGTCAGGTCTGAGTTCTCTTGTTGTTTTGTCTGATTCTTTGGTTACAACAAGACTAAATGCCTGTTGTATAGGTTTTGGCAACAAAAGACCATAGTATTGCTCAAGAATATATGCTACACCACCTTTGCCTGACTGGCTGTTAATGCGAATAATTGGGTCATAATTACGTCCCACATGCATTGGATCAATTGGCAGATATGGAACTTCCCATTGATCAGGATGTTTTTTCATTGCTCTCATACCCTTATTAATTGCATCCTGATGTGATCCTGAGAATGCAGTATATACCAGATCTCCTGCATAAGGATGTCTTGGTGGCACTACCATTCTGGTTGAAGATTCATAAACATCTATAATCTGATTTATGTTAGAAAAGTCCAGTCCGGGTTCAATACCTTGCGAAAACATGTTAAGTGCCAAAGCTACAAAATCGGCATTTCCTGTTCTTTCGCCATTGCCGAAAAGCGTACCTTCTACTCTATCAGCTCCTGCAAGTATACCAAGTTCAGTCGCTGCAACAGCAGTGCCACGATCATTATGTGTATGCAAGCTGACCTCAATGCTGTCACGATATCTAGTATGCTTACAGAAGTACTCAATCTGGTCAGCATAAATGTTTGGAGTTGACATTTCTACGGTTGCTGGCAGATTAATTACAGCTTTTTTCTCAGGAGTAGGTTCCCAGACATCACATACTGCATCACATATTTCAACGGCAAAATCAATTTCCGTACCGGTAAAACTCTCCGGCGAATATTCAAAGGTAAAATCAGTTCCATAAGTATCCTTTTCGGCATACTCACGCACCAGTTTAGCTCCAAAAACAGCCAAATCCTTACATTGATTTTTATCCATACCAAAAACAACTTCTCTTTGCAAAGTTGAGGTAGAATTATAAAGATGCACAACCGCTTTACGCACTCCCCTCAGTGCTTCATATGTTCTTTCTATGATGTGCTGACGTGATTGCGTCAGTACCTGTATTTGAACATCATCCGGTACGAGATTATTCTCGATAAGATGTCTTGTAAATTGAAATTCGGTATCAGAAGCGGCTGGGAAGCCAATTTCAATTGTTTTAAAACCCATATCAACCAAATACTGGAAAAACTGTAACTTCTGTTCGAGGTTCATCGGTATTTCCAATGCCTGATTACCGTCACGTAGGTCAACACTGCACCAGTGCGGAGCTTTAGTTATACTCTTGCTTGGCCATTCACGATCAGGCATATTCATTACTGGATAAGGCCTGTACTTCTCAACATGTTTCATTTTAATCACAATAATTCTCCCTTCTTTTATAAAACAACTTTTTAATTCAATTGCTTTCTCTGGAACTTCTTTTCATTCTTTTACAGATCAGAAAGATTTGGATTGCTTATTCATCAAAACTTCTGATAACGACAAAAAAACCTCTCATCTCATTCAGAGACGAAAGGTTAAAACTTTCCGCGGTACCACTCTAATTCATATTGCAAAAAACAATATGCTCTCAACAGATACGGATAATTTTTCAAATTTAATTAAATAATTATCGATATCCTGTCCTTGTAACGGAGGACTTCCGACATAATCTAAACCAAAATAAGGTCTCAATCTGTGCACTCAAGGGTGAGTTCATAACGCTTCCGATACTGCTTCACACCAACCAGCAGTTCTCTGTAATCTTCCACAGAAACTAATAATCCCTGTCAACGTGTCTATATTAAATTCTAACGGTTCGTTGGGACTAATCTACCACAAATATATTATTTCAGTCAACCTTTGATTTTCAAAACACCTTCACTGTTACAAAAGAAACAGATTTCTGAACGATTCTTGCTATGTTGTTGATCTGATAATAAGTTCAGGCTCGACCAGCAATCTTTGTTTGCTTCGGCTGGGGAAAACTTCAATTTCTTTCATCAAAGCATGAAAAGCCTGCTCCCCTAACTTGGTTCTTGGCTGAGATACCGTGCTTAGGCCTATCTGTGGCAGTGATGCATACGATATATCGTCAAAACCAATTAAACCTAACTGCTCAGGCACAGCTATACCATTATCCTTTGCATAGTGAAGAGCTCCCATTGCGATAATATCATTACCACAAAAAACTGCATCAGGTGGTTCAGGCAGTTTCATAAGACTACTTAGTCTATGATAACCACTTTCTATACCAAAACCACCATAGCTTATCAGGCTGCTATCTACGCTCAAACCTGATTCCTGCAGGGTCTGCTGATATGCCAAAAGACGAATCTGATTTGATGGTGATGTTTCCTGCCCTCCCATAAAAGCAATCCTGCGAAATCCTCTTTCTACAAGATGTTTTACCGCCAGGCGAGCACCGGCTTCATGATCAACTTCAATATAGCTCAAATCATCTGCCATAGCATGCCAAAATAAAATCACAGGTACATTTAAAGCTTCCAATGCTCCAGGGCGTAAAAAAGCAGTTGGTTTGAGAATAATACCATCAACTCTTTGTTCTACCATAACTCTGAGTTTTTCTTGTTCTTTAACCGGATCCCAGCCGGTATTACAAACCATTGTGGTATACCCTGCCTTTTCTGCCGCTGTATGTACTGCCATAGTTATATCGGCAAAAAAAGGATTACTCACATCAGGCACAATCAAAGCTATGATTTCTGACTTGCGTTTTACCAAGCTGCGAGCAATTGCGTTAGGCTGATAACCCATAGATTGAGCCAGCTCCATAATCCGAGCTCTTGTCTCTTCACTTACATCTGCTCTGTTATTTAGCGCCCGCGATACGGTTGCGTAAGAAACTCCTGCTTTTTCTGCTATATCCTTAATTGTTATCATTCAAAAGAATCCCCCGCGATAAATTTATGCTAATCTATTGCAACTATGATTTTATCTAGCCAATTACAAATGTCAGCCCAAACCTTTTGTTTATTAGTTTCATTTAACATTTCATGTCTGCCACCTTCATAAATAGTCAAATCAGGTTTATGCCCACAGTCCTGCAGCCATTTTACTATTTTTCTGACACCAGCGCCATAGTTGCCAACCGGATCCTGATCTCCAGAAAAAATAAATAATGGTACATCCAGAGGAATTTTTTCCGCCCATTTTTTGCTTGATACCTGTTTAGTCCAGTAAAAAAGATTATAAAACCCATTTGCCGTAAATACAAAGCCACATAAAGGATCATCATTATAAGCTTTTACGATGTCGGTGTCATGTGATATCCAATCAAAATCGGAAGCAGGATTAGATATTTTTGCTTGAAAATCCTTATTCATCAGATGATCAAGTTTTAGATCACGATAAAATCCACCATTCTTTTTCATCGATCTGGCAGCAAGCCAAGTTGCAATACCTGCAAGAGGATTTGGAGCAACCGTGCCGGAAAAAATGGCACCATTAATTTTTAGGGTTGTCGTAGCACAAAATTGTCTAACAATCATCGAGCCCATGCTATGACCTAAAATAAAAGCCGGCAGATCAGGGTATTTTTCCATAAGACGGTTCATTAGAAAATCAATATCCAGCAGGATTTTTTCTCCACCGTTAAATTCAGCAAAGTATCCAAGATGCTTCTCATCAGGAGCAGTCATTCCATGCCCAGGCAAATCCAGAGTACATATTACAAAACCTTTACTACAAAGAAATTTTGCAAAATTTTTATACCGTAACTGATGCTCTGCCATGCCGTGAACTATCAGCATAAAAGCTTTTACTTTTATTTCACTGTCAGGAATATAAAGTAAAGGTTGTATTTTATTCTGACCTGTATGAGATTCAAAGTCCAGAGAATTATCCTTGATAAACATATGGCAAAAATACCTCCTATGCACAAAACCAGATCTGAAAAGATCTGGTTTGCTTTTTACCCAAGGCTGAAGTTTTACTTTTTATTTATATAACCCTGATGCACAAGTAGTTCAGCTGTTAAAACAGCACCGCCTGCAGCGCCTCTAATAGTATTATGAGACAGACAGACAAACTTATAATCAAAAATTGAATCTTCTCTTAACCGGCCAATCGTAACTCCCATGCCATTACCCTGCATAGCATCAAGCACCGGCTGAGGTCTGTCATCTTGCTCCATATAACTAAGGAAAGGTTGCGGAGCAGAAGGCAAATTTGCTTTTTGAGGGATACCGGCAAAATCTTTCCAGATAGAAAGAATTTGTTCTTTTGTCGGCTTATTTTTAAACTTAACAGAAACTGCCGCAGTATGTCCTTCCTGAACAGCAACACGGTAGCATTGAGCAGAGATTACAGGCTTAACAGCCAGCTCAACATGATCACCTTTCAGTTCTCCCCATATTCTGGTAGGTTCTTTTTCACTCTTATCTTCTTCCCCACCAATATATGGTGTCAGATTATTTATCATTTCCGGCCAATCGGTAAATGTTTTACCTGCACCTGATATCGCCTGATAAGTACAAACACTGATCTGCTCGATGCCAAACTCTCTTAAAGGACTCAAAGCAGGCACATAGCTCTGAATAGAACAGTTTGGCTTTGCAGCGATAAAACCACTGGTTGTACCCAATCTTTTGCGCTGTGCATCTATCATAGCAGTGTGATCAGGATTTATTTCAGGAATAACCACAGGCACATCCTCTGTCCAGCGGTGAGCTGAGTTATTGGATACGACCGGGGTTTCCAGTTTAGCAATACGCTCTTCCAAAGCACGTATATCATCCTTTTTCATATCAACGGCGCAGAAAACAAAATCTACATCCTCTACCCACTTTTCTAGATCATCTGTACTGGCTACTATCATTTGGGCAATGTTTTCAGGCATATCTTTTTCCAGCTTCCAACGTCCTGCAACTGCATCTTTATAAGATCTGCCGGCAGATCTTGGTGAAGCTGCAACTACAGTTGTTTCAAACCAGGGATGGTCTGCCAAAAGTGTAACAAAGCGCTGACCTACATATCCTGTTGCACCGATAATTCCAACTCTTAATTTCTGTTCCATTGTTGATATCTCCTAATCCCTCATAATTTTAATTGTCCATGTACCAAAGACATTTGTCTACTAATCGTGAAGTTTATCATACTTCTAATTATTTTTCAAGAAGTCGCTTTTGCCAAAAAACAATGCTTTTTACTTAACTTATTATAACTCATTATACGATTGCAGTTTAATAATTTTTATTGACTAAAAAAGCAGACGAATGCTATCATTTTATTAAAATATTTATAATAAAGGTGATATATGAAAAAATTTAATAAGCTGACCTCTTTAATTATTGCATTACTGATGATACTATCTTTAACTTCATGTGATGATTGGGATTTTGAAGAAGATTTATCAGTCTCTACCTCTGTTACAGAAAATGAATTTAACACTATTGATACAGAAACAACAAAAACTTATAGTGCTGATGATACCTGGGTGATCTACTGGTACTTATGCGGCAGCGATCTTGAAAGTCAAGATGGAGCCGCTACAGAAGATCTGATAGAAATGATGGAGGTTGAACTTCCTGAAAATGTTTCAGTTATTATCCAGACAGGCGGCGCTTATGAATGGCAGAATGATATTGTTTCAGCCGATGCCCTGGGACGATATATTTACGACAGCGACGGTTTCGATCTAATCGAAGAAAAACCGCTTGCAAATATGGGAAGTGCTGATACTCTCGAGGACTTTTTAAGTTTTGCCTATGAAGAATATCCTGCCGACAATACTGCCGTTATTATCTGGAATCATGGTGGCGGCAGTGTTAGCGGAGCAGCTTTTGACGAGCTTTTCGACAATGATTCTTTAACTTTAGTTGAGATGCAATCCGCTTTTACCTCTGTATTTGGTTCTTCTAATGAAAATCCACCACTTGATCTTATAGGTTTTGATTGTTGTCTGATGGCAACAATAGATACGGCCTATATTTTCAATGGTATTTCCAGATACTTTGTTGCCTCACAAGAAATGGAACCAGGAAACGGTTGGAATTACACTGGTATTATGGAGGCTTTTGACGGAACCGCACTTTCTGGTGCAGAGTTAGGCATCAAGATCTGTGACAGTTATGTAGAAGGGTGCGAAATATACTGGACTGAAGATGACATCACATTATCTGTTATAGATTTGCAAAAATTACAACCACTGATAGATATTTATAATTATATAGGAATTGAAGCTCTTAATTATGCAAGTGAAGATCCATTGTTTTTCTCTGAATTCGGGAGAAAAGCAGCAGTTTCTGAAAATTATGGTGGCAATACAAGAGAAGAAGGCTATACAAACATGGTTGATTTAGGGAGTCTTGTAAGAAATTCCTCTGATATTTTGCCAGAAAATGCGGATATGCTCTTAAAAGCCCTTGATGAATGTGTAGTCTATAAAATTAACGGTCCTTTTCGCCAGGAAGCAAGTGGATTATCTTGCTATTATTCCTATAACAAAGATTATGAGGACTATTTAGAATATAGCGAAGTAGCATGTAGCGAGTCATTTCAATTTCTTTACGAATATATAATAACAGGAAAACTGCCAAGTCAAAGTCAATATCTGATTGAAAATTATGATTCTATTGAAATACGTGATATACCTTCTTCCGATTCGGCAGGACTGGAAGATTATCCTTTATATGTAACAGATGATGGCTATGCCCAGCTCGATATAGGTTCTGAAAAATCAGATCTGCTGACCGAAGTTAATTTTAAACTCTATTATGTTGATCATGAAGAAGACTATATGATACTTCTTGGTAGAGATAATGATCTATATGCAGATTGGATAAACGGGGTTTTTGAGGACAATTTCCGTGGGGTATGGGGCTCTATCGATGGCTACTTTGTTTACATGGATTATAGCTATTCAAGCGATGACTATAACATATATTCTGTACCTGTACTTTTAAATGGAGAAGAAGTAAATTTGAGTGTTGTCTATAGCTACGAAACCGAAGAATATAGCATCCTTGGAGCAAGAAAAGGGCTTGCAGAAAGTGGCATGGCGGATAAAAACTTAATTAAACTTAAGCCAGGAGATGAAATTACAACTATTCATTATGGTGCCACGGTATCTGGAGATGATGACTTTGAAGCTTTATACATAGATACTTTTACGGTAACAGAATCTACTGAATTTTATGAGATAGATCTGGGTGATGGTGATTTTGTCATGCTATTTGAAATGATTGACATTCAAAACAATTACTATTACTCTGCTCCTGTGTGGTTTACTGTCGAAGACGGTGAAATATATACTGAAGTCTGATAATTAAGACTGTCTAATACCGCAGCATTACGGGAGAATGATTTATGAAAAACGAACAAACATGTTATTGGCTTGATCAGTTTCTTGATTATTTCCAGGCAATAAAAGAGAGGTCACCAAATACAATTAAGGAATACCGCTATGATCTGATTCTGTTTTTCCGTTTTCTGATCCAAAAACGGGGATTGGTATCAGAAGATATGCCTTGGGAAGAAATCCCTGTTAATCTGATTGACGATACATTTCTAAAGTCCATTAAACTCACAGAGATGTATTCTTTTGTCTCCTGGTTAAGCTCAGAAAGAAAAAACAGCCCGGACGCCAGAGCACGTAGAATTTCTTCTATTCGCACTTTTTTCAATTATCTGAAAAACAAAGCCAGAATACTTGAAGATAATGTTGCTGCCGATCTTGAGTCTCCAAAAATCATGAAAAAACTGCCAAAACATCTTACATTGGACGAAAGCCAGCAGCTTTTAGAGAAAGCAGCGGCACGTAATTACAGATGGTCAAGCAGGGATTATTGTATCCTTACTTTCTTTCTAAACTGCGGTCTTCGTTTGTCCGAACTTTGCAGCATAGATATACCAAATATACGTGAAGACACACTCACTGTTTTTGGTAAAGGCGGTAAAGAACGTACTATCTATCTTAACAGTGCCTGTATAGCTGCACTAGAGGACTGGCTTGATGACAGACCTGTTATTGACAATAAAGATGCAAAAGCACTGTTTGTGAGCAGATTAAGTAAGAGAATCAGTCCCAAAACAGTACAATGGTTAATTAGAAATTATATTATCTCTATCGGACTTGATCCAAAGAGATATTCCGTGCATAAACTTCGTCATACAGCGGCAACACTTATGTATAAGTACGGTCATGTTGATATCAGAGCACTTCAGGCAATACTAGGTCATTCGAGCATATCCACAACTGAAATTTACACACATATTGACCAAGACGCTCTGCATAAAGCTGTTGAGAGCAATCCATTAAATCAAATTCGTAAAAAAGACAGTTAATGATATACAGGCTGTGGTAAAAACCACAGCCTGTTTCTTTTATGCTCTGATTAACGGTTTTTATAAAAAGCCTGATAAGCAAGATAAGTGAAATAAAGATCTATTTTGCTTGTTATTTCAAAGGTTGAATGCATGGAAAGAACCGGAACGCCGCAATCAATAACTTCCATACCAAGATGAGCTAAAAATTTGGCAACCGTACCACCGCCGCCAGCGTCTACTTTACCCATCTCACCAGTCTGCCAAGGTATATTATTAGCATCAAGAATTCTGGCAATTTCAGCAAAAAATTCGCCATTTGCATCACTTGTACCTGTTTTACCTCTAGCACCAACATATTTAACAAGTGTTATTCCTTTATTCATAAAGCTATTATTACGCGGATCAGAAACAGAAGCATATGTAGGATCAAAAGCATTTGTAACATCTGCAGATAACAGAGCACTGTTTTCGAGCACCCGCTGGAATTCTGATTGGCTAGGCTGATCATTGCAGCTTTTTGCATATAAATCATAAAGGAAATATTCATATACCCTCGATTGAGCACCAGTATTGCCCGCACTGCCTATTTCTTCCTTATCAAACAATAAACAAGCAACTGTTTTTTCTGTTTTTTCAAGTGACGTAAGAGCAGTAAGAGCAGCGTATGAACATACGCGGTCATCTTGACCATATGCACCTATAAAACTTGCATCAAGTCCAACATCTCTGGCTTTCTGAGCAGGTACAATTTCTATCTCAGCGGTTACAAAATCCCTTTCGGTTATACCATATTTCTGATTAAGAAACTGTAAAATTCCCAGCTTGAAACGACCACTTACATCTTTGTCAGGATATGGCATCCCACCTACCAGAACATTTAAATCCTCACCCTTTATAACTTCAGTAGCCTTGCGTGACATCTGTTCAGAACCTAAATGCGGCAACAGATCTGTGACGGTAAAAACAGGATCCTCATCCGATTCACCAATGCAGATAGTTTTTGAACTACCATCTTTGAGAAAAAGCACACCATGTATAGCCAATGGCATTGCAGCCCATTGATATTTTTTAATACCACCATAATAATGAGTCTTCATTAACACAAGATCATTATCCTCGTATAAAGGATTTGGTTTAAGATCAAGTCTTGGTGCATCAACATGTGCACCAATCAGATTCATACCCTCTAAAGCCGATTTTTTACCAATAATTGCTGCTGCAAGGGCTTTCCCTCGTACATTTTTATATACCTTGTCTCCAGCTTGTAATCTATCTTTGCTTTCAACCGGAACAAATCCTATACTTTCCAAATTTTCAACGGCAGCATTTACAAATTCTCTTTCGGTCTTAGCAATATTCAAAAAAGTCTTATATTCATCGGCAAAAGCAAAAGCAAAATCTCTATCATCCTGGCTGACAGTATCCCATAAATTTGTATACTGCATACATAGATCTTCTTTTAACTGCTTTACTTTATCCTTATCTCCTGCTTTATCACTTGTTTTTTTATCAGAAGCAATTTTCTTACCATTTAATTTTCCACTCATTTTCTTCTCTTTCATATATAACTCGTATTGCATTTAACCTGTTTTACTCAGATTAAAGCAAACTCCTTTCACAATTTTTGCCCATTATATCATAATAAAGCATTATCATCCCCAGCTCTTTGTTACCATAGCCACAATGACAGGGTGTACAATATGATATATAATCGGCGGTGGAATATTAAACTTGAAATAAATATATTGATTAAATATATAGAGGAAATAAATATGCTTTTTGATACACATACTCATGTTATTCCTTGGTCACACGATGCCAGTCAGAAGATTGAAGAATTATTAGCAGATGCAACAGAAAAAAAACTTGCTGGAGTTTGTCTTACTGATCATTATGAAAAAGACATGTTCTATGAAAGAGGATATGAGGATATTTTTGATCCCGATGAATATTTTTCTGAGTTGAAAAAATATAGATATATCTCAAAGGATTATCAAAACGATAGCAAACTAAGTTTTCTCATCGGTGCGGAACTTGGTTGGCTGCCTCACCTTAATGAGCATCTGGCTGCCCTTGTAAAAAATTATCCTTTTGACAGCATTATTCTTTCTTTACATGTACTTGATAAAAAAGATCCTTATGTAGACGCTGATTTTTTCGATCAAGGCTTGGAAATCACTTATAAAAAAGCCATAGAAAGAATGCATGACATGATAACATCCTGTCCTGATTATGACATTCTAGGGCATTTTGATTATATTTCTCGTTATGCTAAAAGCAGTAACAATAAAATGAAATATGAACATGCTCCTGAGGCTTTTGACCGGCTGTTCAAAACTATGATAGCTACCGATAAATGCCTCGAAATAAATACAAGAACAACCGTAAAATTAAGAGAAACCGGTTATAGCAAAGAAAATAGTTTCCCTGATGAAAAAATCTTCCAGCGCTATCTGGAGCTTGGTGGTAAATATATTTCAATCAGTTCCGACAGCCATCATTATGGGCATGCGGCTTTGATTTTTGATGAAATGAAAGATTGGCTATTATCTCAGAATATTGATAAGCTGACATATTTTGTTGAAAGAAAGCCTGTTTTATATAGTATTACTTAATATTTAGCTTTATTTGCTTTATTATTTGCGCTTAGCTGATTTTGTTTATTCTATAAATCCACCGGCCATAATAAGATCATCCAGATAAAAAACACATGATTGTCCAGTTACAGGTGAAACAACAGGTTCATCAAAAACAGCTCTCAACCTGTTGCCTGACTCACTAGATACGGTACAAGGCATTTCTTTGGCAGAATGTCTTATTTTACCCAAAAGTCTTGTGGGCTTATCAATACCTGCAAGACCAGAATAAACAATATCTTTAACGATTACTTCTTTCCTAAGAAGCTTTTCATGATCTCCTACGATCAGAATATTTTTTTCAATATCTCTGTCAAGAACAAAAAGTCTTTCTGTGGTTTTTACATTAAACCCTTTACGCTGCCCAATCGTAAAATTTATAAGCCCACGGTGAGTTCCCAATACATTTCCTTTAAAATCACATACATCTCCTGGTTCAGTCAGATACAAAAGATCTTTATTATGCATATTCAGATAACGGCGAATATAACTGGCATAATCACTGTCCGGTATGAAGCAATTATCCTGACTGTCTGGTTTATTCCCCATCTGCTTGCCATCTGCTGTCAAAAGTCCATTGTCCTGAGCTATCTGCCGTACTTCTGATTTCTGAAAGCTGCCAAGCGGGAAAAACAAACCGGCTAATTGTGACTGTGATAGGCGGTTAAGAAAATAAGACTGATCCTTAAAACCTACAGGAGCTTTTTCCATAGCAAAACGACCATTATCAAGTTTTCTGACATTGGCATAATGACCAGTGGCTACCCCTTTGCAATTATATTCGGCAGCGTATTTATATAGCACATCAAATTTTATCGTAGGATTGCATAAAATACAGGGATTAGGAGTTCTACCTGCTGTATATCCATAAACAAAATCAGCTATAATAGTTTCTGCAAATTTAGCTTGAACATCAACCACAATATGCTCAATACCAGCGCTTTTACACACTGCAGCAGCATCTGCAACCGAAGCCTGTGCTTCTGGCTGAGTAATCATGGTAAGGCCAAACACTTCACACCCTGCCTGCCTCAACAACAAAGCAGCGACAGAGCTGTCCACTCCGCCGCTGACACCAAGCATAATCCGGTCAGGCAAAGGCTTATGAAAAACCAGTTTATTCATTAATGAGTATCTTCCTCCAGCATGTCAAACAATGCTTTATTATCATCATTAAGTTTGCCTGTTTTTTCATAATACTCTTTTATAGCTGACTTAACTGCCTGTTCAGCCAAAAGTGAACAATGCATTTTTACCGGCGGTAACCCATCCAGAGCCTCAGCAACAGCCTTATTGGTGATATTAAGAGCTTCTTCAACAGTTTTACCAATAATCATTTCTGTCGCCATACTACTTGTAGCAATAGCAGAACCACAACCAAAAGTTTTGAATTTGGCGTCTACAATAATATCATTTTCTATTTTCAGATCAACCTTCATGATATCGCCGCACTTAGCATTACCGACCGTTCCACTAGCCGATGCGTCTTCTATCTCCCCGACATTACGAGGATGCATGAAATGATCCATTACTTTATCACTATACTGCATATAATCCCTGCTTTCCTGATATATTTACCATCTGGTATTTTACCACAAAAATCAAATAATTGACTTGTTAAAATGTTTACCTTTTCTTTGTAAATCTATTATACAGAATAAATTTTCAGTATTCTTGTATAAAACCGACTTTACAATTCAATATTTCTTTTCCCTGTTTTTATAAAATCAGCATAAAGCGGTGACATATCGCGCAGACGTTGGACGATCTGGGCTAAATCTCTCACCAGATTATCAACATCTTCAAGTTTATTATATTTGCCAAAAGTTACCCTTAAAGACCCATGTGCTATCTCATGAGGCAGGCCTATTGCCAGCAGAACATGAGAGGGATCAAGAGATCCTGAGGTACAGGCAGATCCACTGGAGCAGCAGTACCCATAATGATCAAGCATTAAAAGAATAGACTCTCCTTCAATAAACTCAAAAGAAATATTGACATTATTAGGCAATCTTTTGCTGCGATGTCCATTGAGCCGGCAGTGCGGTATTTCTTTTAAAATCTTTTCTATCAAATTGTCTCGCAGTTCTGCTAATTTGCTCATATTCTGATCGAGTTCCGCAACAGCCAATTCAAAAGCCTTAGCAAAGCCAACTATTGAAGCTACATTCTCTGTTCCGCCACGTTTGTTTCTCTCCTGAGCTCCACCATCAAGGAGATTGGCAATTCTCAAACCTTTCCTTATATAGAGGGCGCCTACTCCCTTAGGAGCATATAATTTATGACCGGAAAAAGAAATAAGATCAGCATTTAATTTCTTTACATCTATCTCTACCGCTCCTGCAGCCTGAACTGCATCTGTATGGAAAACAACTCCCTTTTCACGGCAGATAGCACCTATCTCAGACACAGGTTGTATAGTTCCTATTTCATTATTTGCCATCATAATTGATACAAGTATTGTATCCTCTCTGATTGCATTTAATACATCTTCAGGATTGACCAGACCTTCATTGTCAACCTCTATCCATGTTACTTCATAGCCTTGTTTTTCAAGAGCCTCAAAGGGGTGTAAAACAGCATGATGCTCAATCTTAGAAGTAATAATATGTTTTCCTTTATCGGCACGAGCTATTGCCGTTCCCTTTATTGCCCAGTTATCAGATTCTGTACCGCATGAAGTAAAATATATTTCGCTGGACTGTGCATTTATACATTCCGCAATTTTATTTCTGGCTTCATTTAGTAAACCGGCAGCCACCTGCCCTTCACTATAAAAAGATGATGGATTACCAAAAACATCTTTGTACACAGGCATCATAGCATCTAAAACCTCCTGCCTTACAGGAGTAGTCGCAGCATAATCAAGATAAACTCTTTCTTTTCCGCTCATTATGTCATCCCTTTCCTCGGATCATTAATAATGTATTTGCCAGAATATATCTTACGAAATATTCATTCTTTTGTATATAGACAGCGCCTCTATTGCAACACTATCTCTGTAATACTTTATTCCTGACAACAATTTGCTGTAGTAACCAAAGTTACTGAAGGTTCGCTATCCCCAGTGTAATCATGGGATTTGTACAGTTTAACAGATGTTAATTGTTACCAGCTTGGTTTTTCCTTCTTTTGTCCAACCATTCTTTCACTCTGGCTTCATAACCATTATTGGTAGGATCATAATATACAGTTCCTGCGATAGCATCAGGTAAATATTGCTGGTCTACTATGTTATTTTCATAATTATGAGCATATTTATAACCAGTTCCATATCCAAGCTCAGACATACCTTTAGCAGGTGCATTTCTAAGATGCATTGGAATCTCACCTGTCTGCTTTTGCTCAATATCCTGAAGAGCTTTATCAACGGCAGTATAGGCAGCATTTGACTTGGGGCTTGTTGCTACTGCAATAGCGGCTTCTGCCAAAAGAATCCTTGCTTCCGGCATACCTATCATCTGTACTCCCTGATAAGCCGCAAGAGCAATCCCCAGCATCTGCGGATTAGCCAAACCGACATCCTCAGCTGCACAAATCAAGATACGGCGGGCAAGGAATTCTATGTCCTCTCCACCATGAAGTGCCCTCGCCAGATAAAAAACAGCCGCATCCGGGTCACTACCGCGCATTGATTTGATCATTGCACTGATCGTATCATAATGATTTTCGCCATTTTTATCAAAGGCTATACTGCGCTTTTGCATACAGTCTTCAACAGTCTCGCGATTAATAATTATTTTGCCGTTTGCCGCAGGTTTAGTTGTCGTAACAGCAAGTTCAATCGCATTTAACGCTATTCTGGCATCTCCGTTTGATAGATTGCTGATATAGTGCAATGCCTCTTCAGACAAATCAACATCATAACGCCCCAGACCTCTTTGTTCATTTTGAAGTGCCTGTTGCAGAATTTTTATTATATGAATCTCAGTAAGTGGTTTAAGCTGAAAAACAGTCGATCTTGAAATAAGAGCCTTATTAACTTCAAAAAATGGATTCTCTGTGGTTGCGCCTATCAGAATAAGTGTTCCATCTTCAACCTGAGGCAATAAAGCATCCTGCTGAGCCTTGTTAAAACGGTGTATCTCATCAATAAACAAAACTGTTCTTCCCGAAGGATTTAATATCATATTCTGCGTATCCGCTATTACTCTTTTGATATCTGCAACCCCTGATGTAACAGCATTTAATTTCTGAAAACCGGCAGAAGTCTGATTTGCGATCACTCGTGCCAAAGAGGTTTTCCCTGTTCCCGGAGGACCAAAAAGGATGATTGAGCTGAGTCTGTCAGCTTCAATCATCCTTCTTAACATTTTACCTTTGCTTAATATATGCTCCTGACCTACATATTCGCTAAGATCTGTCGGCGCCATTCTATAAGCCAGCGGCTGCCGGCTTAAATTCGCAGATCCTTGGTCAGAAAAAAGGTCACTCATAGCAGATCAATACTCCGGATAAAGTGTATATTGGGAACAAATCTCATCCACACGTTTGATAATATTCTCTTTCTGATTATCAAAATCAGTCAAAGCAAGATGAATAAGTTCTGCTATTACATCCATATCATTTTCATTCATCCCTCTTGCTGTTACAGCAGGAGTACCAAGTCTGATACCACTTGTAATAGTTGGTTTTTCCGGATCATAAGGAATACCGTTTTTGTTGCATGTAATGTTAACATCATCAAGTCTTAATTGCAGATCCTTACCACTTACACCTGTACCTCTTAAATCTACAAGCATAAGATGATTATCTGTGCCGCCAGAAACAAGCTTGATACCTCTGGAGGTCAGGCCTTTTGCCAAAGCCTGTGCATTGTTAAGTATTGCCTGCTGATATTCCTTGAATTCAGGAGCTAAAGCTTCTTTGAAAGCAACTGCTTTAGCTGCAATAACATGCATTAAAGGACCGCCCTGCTGTCCAGGGAATACTGCTGAGTTTATTGCCTTGGCATATTCCTCTTTACACATAATCATACCGCCTCTTGGGCCACGCAGAGTTTTATGTGTTGTTGTCGTAACAAAATCAGCATAAGGAATCGGGCTTGGATGCAGTCCTGCTGCCACCAGACCGGCAATATGAGCCATATCGACAAATAAATATGCGCCTACTTCATCAGCTATTTCACGAAATTTTGCAAAATCTATTACTCTTGGGTACGCACTAGCACCTGCTACAATCATTTTAGGTTTTACTTCACGTGCTTTTGCCAGCAAAGCGTCATAATCAATCAGATTTTTTTCAGGATCAACCTGATAGCTTTCAGCTTTATAAGTTTTGCCAGAAACATTTTTGAACATACCATGTGTCAAATGACCGCCATGAGCAAGATCCATACCAAGAATAGTATCACCAGGTTCCAGCATGGCAAAATAGACAGCTGTATTAGCCTGTGCTCCTGAATGTGGCTGTACATTGACATGATCTGCACCAAATAATTCCTTTGCTCTTTCAATTGCCAGTGTTTCAACAATATCTACATACTCACAGCCGCCATAATAACGTTTGCCAGGATATCCTTCTGCATATTTGTTTGTAAGCGGTGAACCACAAGCCTCCAGAACAGCCTCACTGACAAAATTCTCGGATGCTATCAGCTCAATTTTAGAACGCTGACGACCTGTTTCCTTTTTAATTGCATCGTAGACCTGAGGATCTACCTTGGACAAATGAGTATATGACATTTTGTTGACCTCCCGATTATTTATAATTTAGATAATTTTATCTAATTTAATAACATTTTCTGGATATTTGAATCCATATCAAAACTATTCTACATTATTAACGTAATTTGTAAAGCAAAAAAGGCTGTTAAAATGAACGAAAAAGCTATATAGATTAGTGTTTATTCAAAGCATCTATAAAGCTCATCCCTGTCAGGCTCGTCCAAAATTATATTTTTACCATTTTCTCTAAAAATCCGCTTTTTGCCATGAACAAAACGCCCGATGATTGTTGCTTCAATCTTTTTGTCCTGCAGGCCTGCCAGAAGCTTATCCGGTTTATCTGTGACCATCAGCATAGATCCACTGCTGATCAAGCGGTATGGATTTAAGCTGAGTTTATTGCAGATGCTTTTTGTCAAAGGATCAACCGGAATCTTTTCAAGCTCTATCTCAATGCCTATATCAGCAGCCTCTGCCATTTCCCAGGCTGCACCAAGAATTCCACCTTCTGTAGCATCATGCATGGCATGAACACGCATCTCACCACCACATATACCTTCCGGTACAACACTTATCTGTTTTATCATATCAGCTGCATTTTTTATCTGCTCAGGAGTAAGTATATCTGCAAGTTTTTCCGGCATATCAGCTGCAATGATTGCAGTCCCTTCCAAAGCTGCCTTTTTTGTCATAATCAGATAGTCATCAGGTTTTGCTCCTCCTGATTTAATTAAACCCACAGTTTCAAAACCAATTGCTGTAGTAGTAAGAACAAATCTGTTAACAGCATCGCTTATTTCCGTATGTCCGCCGGCAATCACTGTACCCAGCTCTTCTGCCGTTTGTCCAACCTGCTTCATTATCCTGTTTATATCTTCTTTTTGGGCATCAACGGGTGCAATTAAAACGAGCATTAATGCAGCTGGGCGTACACCAAAAGCCGCCAGATCATTACATGATACGTGTACGGCAAGACTGCCGATATCTTTACTTGCGCCGGTTATTGGATCACTGGACATAACTACAAATCCGCCAGGATGTCTTATGGCAGCACAATCAAGACCATTGCCAGGACCACAGGCAATCTGGTCAGTCAGCGGCGGCAAATTAGAAAAAACAATCTCAGAAAGCTCCTGCGGAGTCAGTTTACCTGTTTTCAAAGATCAATCACCTCTATGTTATCCAAACCTTGCTGCACAAGAGCAGCAATATCCAGATTTTTTTCTGCATCTTCTGCATGCTCTAGTGATGGATGTGTTTTAGGATGCTTGGCAACAAAAACCGTACAGCAATCCTCATAAGGCAGTATAGAAGTCTCAAAAGTACCAATTCGGCGAGCCAGTTGCACAGTATCATCCTTATCAAGACCGATCAGCGGCCGGAAAACCGGGCTAGCAACAACATGATCTGTTGTACAAAGAGCCTCAAGAGTCTGACTTGCAACCTGACCAAGGCTTTCACCGGTAATCAAAGCTTTGCAACCACGTTTGACAGCAAGTTCCTGTGCTATACGCATCATTATGCGCCGCATTACAATAGTTATCATATCAACTGGAGAATGATCTCTAATCGCAATCTGTATGTCGGTAAAATTAACAACATGAAGCCGGATTTGGCCTGTATAAGGTGTCAACAGCCTTGCCAGATCAACTACCTTTTCTTTTGCCTGATTGCTGGTAAAAGGGAAAGCATGGAAATAAACAGCATCAATCTGCATTCCTCTTGATGCCATCATATATCCCGCTACCGGACTATCAATACCACCGGAAAGCAGTAGCATACCCTTACCGCCCATCCCAACCGGTAAACCTTTTTGAGCCTTGATAATTGTATGGTAAATATAGTTATAATCTCTGACCTCAACGTAAAAAGTAAATTCAGGATTATTTACGTCTACAGTTAGCAAATCAGGATAGGCAGTCATTAAAATCCCACCGATTTCCCGACTGATATCCATTGAGTTATAAGGGAAATTTTTATTGCCGCGTCTGCTTTCAACCTTAAAACTCCTTTTTTTGCCATCAGCAAGCAAATCACCCACATATTGTACTGCCTGTTTACCTATCTCTTCCAGATCCCCTCTGAACTTTCTAACCGGGCTTACAGAAACCAGACCAAAAACCTTGCTGATCATTTCCATAGCCTGATCAAGATTCAGATCAGGTTCAAGTGGTCTTGCCCAAACTCTGGACTGACTTTGAGATATTTCAAATCTGCCAATTTTTTTAAGCCGATATTTGATATTGCGCATCAGCTGTCCTTCAAACTTGCCACGATTCATACCCTTAAGGGCAATTTCCCCAAGTCTGATCAGAATCATTTCTTCATAATTACATTTAGTCATAAATTTATTCTTCCCTTATTTTGTTTTATTTCTTAACCAGCCATTCAGCAATTTTCGCAATTGCCGAAGCTGTTTCTTTCATTATCTCTTGTGTTTCTTTGGTACTAAGACTTATCCTGATACTACCTGTAAGATCATCTGCTGAAACCTGCATAGCTTTAAGTACAGCACTTTCACCTCTTTTTTTTGACGAACAGGCAGAACCGGTAGAAACAAAAATATCTTGATTTTCAAGAGCATGCAGCAAAGTTTCACCTCTTAATCCTTTTACCGAAAGATTAACAATCGAAGGAAGCGCTCCTGCAGGCGATATGAGGTTAAAAGCTACATTTTTTTCAGATAATTGCTCCAGCAAAACTTTTTTCAGATCTGCAATATACTTGTTCTTTTCCTCTATTTTGTCAAAAGCTCTTTCTGCAGCCAAAGCCATTGTCATGATAAGAGGTACATTTTCGGTTCCTGATCTAAGATTAGCCTGTTGACCTCCACCGTGAATAATCGGAGCAATTTTGATTCCACGTTTATGTATCAGCCAGCCGATTCCTCTTGGAGAACCAAATTTATGTCCACTTCCAGAAAAAAAGTCAACTCCCAGATTTGAAAATTGCCAGTTTATTTTACCAGCTGCCTGAACACCATCAATATGAATGAGACAATCCGGCTGAATTTTATTCTTTATTCTCACAATTTCATCAATCGGATTTACAGCTCCTGTTTCATTATTAACATAGATCAGACTTATCAAAGCACAAGGCCTTTGCAAAGCCTGCTCAAAAGCTTCAAGATCTATAATGCCTTCAGTCGTAACTGGTATGGTTTCAACTTCATAACCATGTCCTGACAGCCATTTGCAGCATGAAACAACAGCGGAATGTTCAGCCGCACTTATAAGCACTCTTTTGCCAGCTCTTGGATTTGCTTCAAGTCCACCTTTAATTGCTGTATTTATAGATTCTGTCCCCCCGGAGGTAATTAGAATTTCTTCCGGCAGACAGCCAAACAAGCTACTAAGGCGATTGATAGCTTTGGCCTGAGCTTTTTTAGCATCATAGCCTAAGCTATGAGCAGAAGCAGGATTTGCAGGGAAATTTTTCATACATTTTGAAAAATATTCTATTATTTCTGCATCAGGTATCATTGTTGCTGTATGGTCAAGATAAATCATCAGCTTCTACCCTGATCAAAATTTACAGCGACCAGATCAGGTCTAAATACCGTTTCTATCACTTCACAGGCATGACCGCTGCGTGAAGTCAGAGTACTAGTCATAGATATAACAGGTGATCTGCGTGATATATCAAGCATTCTTGCCTCTAACTCAGAAGATGCTCTGACTACCATACGAAGACTACCTTTTTGCGGAAGATATGCATATTTATTAGCTACAATATCAATCATTTGTTTGCCATTTTCAAGATCCCTGGAAAGTTCTGGAAACATTACAACAGGAACCAAAGACCGGCAGCAGCCTAAAACATGGTCTTTTGCTCTCAATGACCAATCTATCTGCCAGTAGCCGGTATTAACAGATGCATCTGTCGAGTTAAAAAGTTTATTTATATCCTCTGCTGAATTAATACTTTTTATACTGTCGATGCGAATATCATCAAGGTTTTTAATCATAAGAAATGAACAGGTAAAAGCATTGAATTTTTGTAGCTCAAAACGTTCTGGTTCGGCAGCTACAAAAGTTCCTCTTCCCTTTACAATAACAAGAGTTCCCTCAGCAACAAGCTCAGAAACCGCCTGTCTGACAGTTGGTCTGCTTAGGTCTAGTTCATCACATAATACAAGCTCTGAAGGAATTCTGGTTCCCGGAGCATACTCACCAAGCTTAATTCTTTCAAGCAAAATTTCTTTTAGCTGGGCATAAAGAGGTACGCTACTATGCTTATCAAGTCTCATAATTAACCTCCGATTGATTAATAGTTCACAAAGCCAAGTCATCAAAGAGGACAGGGGGATTTATTCCCCTATCCTCTCGTGAACTCATGCTGTCTTTACATCATAGCATGATAGCATTATTTATATGAAATTTAAAGAATTATAGCAAATTTTAGTTTATATTTAGCAGATAAACATATTTTTTGAATATAAACTTTTAAAACCCTCTGTAATAATCTTTTGTTTCTCCAGGAAGATCAACAGAACTTATCAAACTTAGATCAGCAACATTATTTGCCTGAACTCTGGCCTGAGAAACTGTATAAACAGCATCCCCTATTCTAACGCCACGATTTACAGCTTCCGGACCATAAGCATAATAGTCATAATCAGGGTTAGCAGCACCTGACATTGTCCAGTCTCCCATACCAGCAATGTGAGATATGCTGCCTTTTACTGTAAGCTGATCATTTAATGTCTCAAATAGCAATAATCCCTGGAAACCTGTAATGCCATATGAGAAACGCTCATTTGATGAACTTGGTCGGCTTAAGGATACGGGGAATCCGAATAATTGATTAGCCGTATCAGACATCAGAACCTTATGCTGATACATGATTTCACTCCATGAACCACGCTCACCTAATATCAGACTGTCTATTTCTATCGGATTAGTAATAGTTGTTATATCAAACAAGGAAATTTTTAAACCGTCTTCATAAGCATTATCACCATCAACTGTGACATCATAACCAAACCCAAGCATTCTTGTTTCAGATATTGGATGTAAATATGAGCTGTAGCCAGGAAGCTTTAGTTCGCTCATAACTTTTGGCTGAGAAGGATCTGATAAATCAATACCAAAGAGAGGATCTGTCGTTCTGAAAGTAACCATCCAGACTATGTCTCCCATAAATCTTGCTGATTTAATTGTTTCACCACGAGCAAGGTCAGTTACCTCTCCAACAACATTAAGACTCTGATCAAGTACATAAAGATTATTTCCAGAAGTATTCTCACCCTCTGCCCACATTTCTCCTGTTGTCGTAGCAATTCTCAAATACCCATTATGCTCATCCATACTAAATTGATTAAGCATATAACCTGGAACTGTTCCTGTACCAGATTCAGAAATGCTGCCACCAGATAAATTAAACCTATAAATATCGGTATAAGTTTCTGATGGAGCCCAGTAAATATCCGGCATTGGCAAAAGATCGCTTGATGCTGAATTACCATTAGAAACGGAGGTATCATCATCTTCAGCTATATTATTTTCTGGCCAGACATATCTGCTGCCACTAATATAAAGTGAATTTCTCGAAGCATAAACTGTGCCTGATGATCCAAGCAGTGAAACTACATTAGCATCTTTTTGAGGTTGACTTAGATCTATCCCTGACAAAACCAACTGATTTGTCATATCACCTTCCGGCAGTATAGCAACATCCTGAGCAGCAACTACTTCCCAGTCATCCGAACCTTGCTGACTTATTGAAGGTAAAATCATTTCAGGTGCAATACGTTCTGATTCCATCAGGTTATAAATCGAATACTGATATTCCTGACTAACAATATAGACAGCTCGGTCAATCATTCTCGAACTGATATATCCACCTTCCTGTCCAAAAGTTCTCTGCAGAGAAGGCGCTGCCGGATTTGCAATATCATATATATATACCGAAGTATATGATCTTTGATTAATAATCGGATCAATCCAGATATCATAATCAATATCAGGTGCAATACCAATCTCAGATCTTTCTGCTTCTATCTGTTCTTTTTCCAATTCACTTAAACTGCTGTCTGATCCTTCACCTTCATATGGCATGACGGCATCTGAACCGTCAACAAATCCACCATCATCATAATCTGGCGCGATATCATCATCATGATCATAACTAGGTGTTACTCTTTTATAAGAATAACTATTAGTAATAACTATCAATTGATTATTTGCAGAATCAAGATACATTTCTGCCGGACTTTCGCCGCGAGTTACATCTTCAATCTCTTCACTTTCAACCCATTTTAAGGTTGCAACAATATTCATATTTGCAGGCTGCTGAACCTCTATAATATTTACCATATTATTGGCCATTACATAAAGATAACGGCCATCTGTTTTAATAACATCTGCCTCATCTACGCCCTCAACCTGTATATTTGTATCAGTAAAGCTAGACCCGGTTCCGGCATCATCACCTGCAACAGAATCACTGGCTCCTTCCTGCTCCATAACAACAACAGATCCATCTTTTCCAATATTCTGCAAACGACTGTTTTTTAAAGCCTGCTCAATAATATCATCAATGAGAGCATCATAATCTGAACTATTATTTTTGATCAAATCATTATTGGTAGCATCAGTATTAGAATCAGTTTTTTTACCTTCTTGTTCATTACAACCTGTCATTGCAATTCCCAACAGCATAAACACTGAAACAATCAAAGCAACAAACCTCAATCTTCTAGATGAACTGTAAATTTTATCATTCGTCTTCATAGGAATCCTCCGTTCTAAAATCAAATTTTGCTTAATCTTAGTTTACAAACAATTATCTCAAGAATAAAAATGGTGCTTATATTTTCGATCTTACTTGTTTGACGAATAATAAACTGAAAATGTTCCATTATTGATTATTTCTCTAGCATGTTTTTTCGCATATTATCAAGAACAACCGTCAAAAGTCTGGAAATATATTATTCCCAGACTTTGACAAACTTTTAATATGTTTTTATCAGACCTTCAGATCACTGCTGACATTAAGATAATCTTTTTCTTTTTCCAGAATCGGGTTTACGTAGTTTTCAATAAACTCTGTAACCTGTTCAGGGCATCTGCCGATATAACTGGCAGCATCAAGCAGATTTTCTAAAGAGTTAAGATCAAGGTTAAAGGCTGGATCAGCAGCAATCCTCTCAAGGAGATCATTTTCTTTGCCTTCCATTTTTACTTTTGCCCCGGCAGCCATACTATGCTGCCTGATCTTCTCATGCAGATCCTGTCTATCGCCACCGGCTTTAACTGCAGCCATCAAAATATTTTCTGTTGCCATAAAGGGAAGTTCTGCATTTAGTCTTTTTTCTATGACTTTGGGATAAACAACCATACCACCTGCAACATTTAGATATAGTGTAAGCACTGCATCTGTTGCCAAAAATGCTTCTGGTACTGAAATACGCTTATTAGCTGAATCATCTAAAGTTCTTTCAAACCACTGGCTTGAGCTTGTCATAGCAGCATTCTGAGCATCAGCAATTATATAACGTGCAAGCGAAGCTATACGCTCACTGCGCATCGGATTACGCTTATATGCCATTGCAGATGACCCTATCTGACCAGACTCAAAAGGTTCTTCAACCTCTTTTAAATGCTGCAACAGGCGCATATCATTACTGAATTTATAAGCAGATTGGGCAATGCTGGAAAGAACATTTAGAACTCTTGAATCAAGCTTGCGTGAATATGTTTGTCCCGAAACAGGATATACGCCAGAAAAGCCCATTTTTTTTGCAATCAACTCATCAAGTTTTTTAACTTTATCATGATCACCATCAAAAAGACTAAGGAAGCTGGCCTGTGTTCCTGTGGTACCTTTACTTCCCAGAAGTTTTAAAGAACCTGCTACAAAATCAAGCTCTTCCAAATCAAGCAGCAATTCCTGAATCCATAGCGTTGCTCTTTTACCAACAGTAACAAGCTGTGCCGGTTGGAAATGTGTAAAACCCAATGTAGGTAATTCCTTATATTTGGCAGC
Organism: Ercella succinigenes; assembly: GCF_900002895.1. NCBI lineage: Bacteria > Bacillati > Bacillota > Clostridia > Eubacteriales > Oscillospiraceae > Ercella > Ercella succinigenes. The sequence continues at coordinate 25,813 of NZ_CDHP01000020.1, forward strand.
AAAGTCAGATAATCTTGCAATTACAGCTATGAGTTGTTTTCTGATTAGTCCCAAAGCCTCTGACATCAGAATCAAGTCTGTATTATCACCTACATAACAGGAAGTAGCCCCCAGATGAATAATTCCTTTTGCCTTGGGACATTGTTCACCGTAAGCATGCACATGTGCCATAACATCATGACGTACAAGAGCCTCTTCTCTAGCTGCAACATCATAATTTATATTATCCTGACTGACACGCAGCTCTGCAATCTGTTCATCCGTAACAGGCAGACCTAATTCCTTTTCTGCCTCAGCCAGTGCAATCCATAATCTGCGCCAGGTTCTGAATTTACGGTCAGGAGAAAAAAGCTCCTGCATCTGCAAACTTGCATAACGACTTCCTAAAGGACTCTCATAACGATCTTTCATTTTTTGCCCGGCAATAAACTCCCACGTATTACCATGTTTATTGCCTTGCCTCCCTTCAAAATTTCAGATAAATAATATTTTAATTATAACATGTTAAAACAAGAACATCATTTACAAGATTACTTAAACAACTCTCAATATATTTTCAAGACTGCTTTTAACAGCACATCAGAGACAGCATAATGACCGGGAGGAAATTCCCCTCGGTCATTTTATTAATTCAGATAAACATTCCAGCCTGCCAGATCTTTGATCTTATGGCATAACCTAAATCAAGCCGTTATGATTAAAGTCCTTCTTTTATCTTTTGTAATGTGGCCAGTTTAATACAAATACTGAAAACTTCAATTGCCTGACTTAATTCATCAAGCGGCGGGAAAGAAGGTGCCAGTCTTATATTGCTGTTTTGTGGATCCTTACCATATGGATAAGTGTTCCCTGCAGGCGTTAAGGCAACACCACATTCATTTGCCAGTCTGACGACTTCCGATGCAGTACCTTCAGTAACATATACGCTGATAAAATAACCACCTTCTGGTTTAACCCAGTGACATTCTGGACAATCAGCCAGATTTTCTTCCATAAGCTTAAGAACCATCTCAAACTTAGGTCTCAAAATAGCGGCATGTTTTTCCATCAAATCATGCACACCGGCAGCACTTTTTAGAAATTTGACATGACGCAGCTGATTAAGTTTATCAGGCCCTATGGTCTGAGCACTCATATGTTTTCTGCTCCAATCAAGATTAGCTTTGCTGGAAGCGATACATGCCATACCGGCACCGGCAAAAGTTATTTTAGAGGTTGAAGCAAACTGTATTACACGATCAGGATTACCTGATTGTTCACAAAGAGAAATCATCTCAGGAATTGAGTTTCTCTTTTCTGGATACAGATGATGTACACTGTAGGCATTGTCCAAGAAAATTCTGAAATCATTAGCTGCAGTTTTCATTTTTGCCAGACGATTACATGTTTCTTCTGAATACACAATTCCATCCGGGTTACTGTAAACTGGCACAGACCACATTCCCTTAATCAAAGAGTCTTCGGCAACCAATTTCTCAACAATATCCATATCAGGACCTGATTCAGTCATTGGCACGGCTATCATCTCAATGCCTAAAGACTGAGTAACTGTAAAATGACGATCATAACCAGGTGACGGGCAAAGAAATTTCACCGTACCCTGTGCCGACCAGGATTTGTCTGAACCTGGAAACGGAAAGAGTAAAGCACGCACAGCAGTATCGTACATAAGGTTAAGACTGGAATTACCGGCAACCATGATATTATCAACAGCTGTTCCCAGCATGTCGGCAAAAATTTTCCTTGCTTCCGGTATACCATCAAGTCCACCGTAATTACGGCAATCTGTTCCATCCGCTGCTAAATATTCACTTTCAGAAAGACAACTATTTAGAGCTGCTGAAAGATCAAGCTGCTCATCACATGGTTTTCCTCTGGTCATATTCAGTTTGAGATTTCTGGCTTTATAAGCCTCGTATTGGGCTTTTAGATCATTAATTTGTTTATTAATTTCTTCAACATTCATTTTCTGTTTTGACAGCATGACGTATCCCCCTTGCATAATCGTGAGCCAATTGTATACATTATAGCGGAATCATATCATATGTACAAGAAAAAAATAAACCTAATTTACTTTATTTTATAGGCTTTCTACTGGCACAATGTCAACAGAAACAATTTCTCCTTTGCTGTTTAGCAAAACAGAAGCTGCAAGAATTGATATTTCGCTATTCATAATTCCCTTGTTTGATATATAAATCGAAACTGTTTTTCTTATTTTTAGCGGTTTGACAAAAAAGATATATCTAACTGACGAGAAACCAACAATATTTTATTTAGAATACACAAACACTATTTTTTAGGACTCAATACACTTGTACAACTCTATATCTATAATAATGATTATAAAACGTCGACATAGATTCATCTTTTCGGTTACTTGTGTGGGCACAATATCTAGCCTCTCCATTTACCACTGTAATAATTACTGAATGACTATAGTTTCCAATAAAATGCTTTCCTTGCAACAAAAAACCCCTGTTAAGATAGGGTGTCATTGTTGATCCATTAATTGTCGAGAAAGTACTATAATGCGGAGCTAAATAATTATATAATTCTAAAACTCTGATAAATGATGTTGATATACTATACCCAAATGTGGAATTATTCTGAAAGTAAAACCATCTAGTTGGTGTATTTACTATACCATTAGCTGTTTGATCAGATGATGTAAATGTCCTATACAGTCCACCATTAGACAAAGCTTGTGATGCAAAATTTGTACAGTCATTATTTATATCAAACCATAAATAATAGGGATTTCTTGAAAGAGCCCAAGTTCTTGCATATGTTTGAATGGAATATCCATTTAAATCTGGCCAAGGTGAAGATCTATTTAGGTTCATTTCATAAGCAAACGTTCTTATTATACTCAAGATATCAGTGCTTGCAAAATCTTGAATTATATCTTCAAGACAAATTTCTTTGATTGTTTTGTTGGGATATTGATCGCCAATCGATAAATTTCTGTAACAATCTATTTTTCTTTCACGATAATCATTATAAACACACATATACAGATAGATTTGGCCAATCAATGGATCACTTTTAGCGCTGTAAGCAATTCCCAATTCGTCATTTGATAAACATTAAACCAGCATTATTAATACAGATACAAAAAGCATAAAATAATTATATTTATTCATATTTGTTTCCTTTCTAGCATTTAGATGCATTTCAAAATTTTACTATGGTTTCTCTGTGATTTCTACAACCAACCAATTTTCATTAATTTTTTCAATTTTCCAGCAACTTAAAACCTCCATTGATCCACTAACAACTGTTTCAGTATCGTCATAACGAAACACAGAATACATGATCCACATGGTTCCTCTATTTTGATTAACTTGAGCTGTGATTAAATCTAAGTCTACTTTAATAGACACAATGCCATCTGTGTCATTATATGGAAAGTAGTACCTCTTTAGTGCCCCAACATTTAAGTATGCGTCTTCAATTCTCCCAGTATAACTGAATACTTTTTCAGCAGTTTGTAGAATAGGTTGAACAATTGCTTTATCATGATCGCTCATTTCATGCGCTATTGTTGCGTATAATGATGGTCCGAAAAAGCTTTCATAATTTTCATGTTTTTCGTAAGTATAATTCGACTCTGGCGACATGGGATTTGTAATCAGACTAAATCCTAACAAAAAAATGATTCCTGTAATAATAAGGATCGCACTTAGTGTCAGTGGTTTTTGATTCAATATATGATGTATTCTTGATTTTACTTTGTTATCTACAAACGATAATTTCCCTTCTATCATTTTTGTACGATACAGGGATACTCGAAATAATGATTCGCTATAGTTTATTTTTGTACTTTTGCTTTGATTCTTCAATGCGATTTCATCACAACTCATCTCCATATCACTACTCATTAGATAATAAGCTACCCACACCAATGGATTAAACCAATGAATAGATAAAACAGCACAGATTAAAGCTTTAACAATATGATCTAGTCTTCGAATGTGAACCTTTTCGTGTTGTATAATGTTTAATTTATCTACTTCTGATAATCCTACAGGTAGAATCACTCTTGGTTTAATTAAGCCAAAAACAAAAGGTGTTGAGACAACATCCGTTTCATAAATTCCATCACTTATTTTTGTGGCATCTGACAATCTTCTCTTAGTATACAAATAAGTAATCGTGTTGTATAAGAATATTGAAACAACACCTATTATCCAAACAAAAGTGGCTGTATAATAGATCCAAAATCCATTTTTTATTGCTTCATAAAGATCAGGCAGTAATTGAGATAACAAATTATTCGATTGCAGAAGATTATTTTTAGCCAAAGTCAATTTTCTTATTTGACTTTGAGAGAAAAAATATATAATTTCATTTAACGACGTATTGCCAACTTTAAGAAAATTAAATACACTTAACCTCGAAGTAAATGAAATAGGAATAGTCAGGCGAAAAAAAACAAAAAACCACATGGCATACATAAAAATCTTTGGAATTTTTTTAAAGACTTTACGCGATATAACCACAAATATCATAACAATAGTTGCAGTCATACTCATATTGAGCACAGCTAGAAATATACGAATTATATTATCCATTTATTTACTTTCCTTATGCAAATCAATTAACGATTTGATTTGTTCGGCTTCGTCACTAGAAAGTTTTCTGCCATTTAAGTAAGTAGCAATGAATTGAGGTAGTTTATCATCAAAACGATCATTAACAACACTCTGACTTGTATTTTTTTGAACCTGCTCTTTTGAAACCAAAGATGTAACAATTGTCAACTCATTTTGCAATATCCCCCGAGTGCACAACTTCTTAAGTACAGTATACATAGTTGTTCTTTTCCATCCGAGTTCCTCTCCACAAATTTTTGCCAGTTTAGGAGACGCTATTGGTTCATTTTTCCATACAATACATGCAAATCGATATTCAGCATTAGTCAAATCAAAATTATCCATTTTCCTCATTCCGCTTTTCAATCAGAATACAGTCTATACTTATAGACTGTATTCTACGTAAATAGACTGGGCTTGTCAAGAGAACATATAATCTATATTCATAAAAATTTTCTAACACTATGTTTCACAATAATTTACTTTATTTTATAGGCTTTCTACTGGCACAATGTCAACAGAAACAATTTCTCCTTTGCTGTTTAGCAAAACAGAAGCTGCAAGAATTGATATTTCGCTATTCATAATTCCCTTGTTTGATATATAAATCGAAACTGTTTTTCTTATTTTCCTGAGCTTAGATTGATTTATGCTGTCAAGCGGGCTGCCAAAGCTGCTATTTTGCTGTCTGGCTCTTACCTCAACAAAATAGACAATTTCATTTTTTGCTGCCACTATATCTATTTCACCTATACCAGCAACTACAAAATTGCGATCAAGAATAGTACATCCTCGCTTGATCAGAAATTGACAGATCGCAGATTCAGCCATTTTACCGCGTCTTTTTCGTTCAGAATCCTGCACAACCATTTCAATCAACCTTTATTAATAGTTTGTAAGTCGTAAAATCAGCTTTTCTGCAAACTCAAAATAATTAAAGCTTTTTATCGGCTAAATTTTTCAAAAATGAAAGTCGGTGGATTGGACAAGGTCCATATTTCAAAAGAGCTTCATAATGTGCCTTTGTACCATAGCCTTTATGTTTTGCAAATCCATATTCTGGATAAATCTTGTCATACTCCAGCATCAATCTATCACGCTGTACTTTTGCCAACACAGAAGCTGCAGCAATTGAAATAGATCTGGCATCTCCTTTGATAAGTGAATCAGCCGGAATATTACAGTCCTCAAGCTTAACCGCATCTATCAGTAAAAAATCAGGAGATACACTTAATCCGGCAACTGACAAGCTCATTGCTTTCTTAGTTGCCTGCAAAATATTTATCTTATCTATTTCATCGGCATCGATCAAACATATTTTCCAGGCTTTTGATTTTTCTTTGATCTGATCGAACAGAAATTCTCTTTTTTTCTCAGATAATTTTTTTGAATCATTAAGACCATATATAGGCTTAGCATGATCTAATATGCATGCCGCCGCAGCAACAGGACCTGCCAGAGGTCCTCGCCCGGCTTCATCAAGCCCTGCAATAGCATGATAACCTTTTGCCAAATACAACTTTTCAAATTCCTGCATGATTTCATAGTTCTCGATTTCTTTTAATTGTCTTGCTGTTTTCATGATTTCCCCGGCCTTTCAAGTGTAATACGTCCTATTCTGCCACCACGCAGATCATCAAGAAACAGATTGGAAAACCTTGTTAAGTCAGCTCTGCCGCCAGATAATAAACAGCCTCTTTTACGTGCGGCATTTTCCAGCAAAACATCAAGAGCCAAAAGCTCATCATTGTCATCAGTTATTGTTTCCAGCTTATATCTTGTCATAATAAGATTAGGATAATCCTTGCTCAGTCCAAGGAAACTAAGAGCAGCCACTTCTTCTATTGGTAAAATCTCATCCTTGATTGCTCCTGTAGCAGCAAGATTGATCTTATAGCTGTCTTTTCCCAATCTTGGCCAAAGCACACCAGGCGTATCCATAAGTTCCATTTCAGAACCTGATCTTGTCCAGTTTATATGTCTTGTAACGCCAGGGCGATCACCTACAATAGCAGCTTTACGACCACTTAGGCTGTTTATCAAAGTTGATTTACCTGTATTTGGAATACCTACAACCATAACCCTTATCGGTCTTATAAGTCTTCCCTTTTCTTTCGCTTTGTCTATTTTATGTTTATTCATTGCAATGATCTGTTTTCTTAAAGGCTCAAGACTTTTTCTATTAATACTTTCACAAGCCATTGCCTGTAATCCATTGGCAGAATAATGATCTATCCACTGTTTTGTAATAGCAGGATCAGCAAGATCAGCTTTGCTTAAAACTAGGATGCGAGGTTTTTGCCCCAAAAGACTGTCAAGTTCTGGATTACGACTACTCTCAGGAATACGTGCATCGCATGTTTCTACGACCATATCGACCATTTTTAACTGATCTTTCATCAGGCGTAGTGTTTTAGCCATATGTCCCGGGAACCAGTTTATATCCATTTCTTTTACCTCACATATTTATCTTGTACGTATTTTAATTTCTGCAATTATTTTATTGATAATTTTTGGGTTCTTAAAATGTCAGTATCTCATTATAACAAATCTTACCATAACAAAAGAGACCCTTTTCAGGGTCTCTTCGTACAATCTGATTTTATTATTTTCTTGTTGTAGGCAACTTTTCTTTAACTTTGGCTGCTTTACCAACACGATCACGCAGATAATAAAGTTTTGCTCTTCTTACTTTACCCTTACGTACGATCTCGATCTTTTCGATCTTGGGTGAATGGACTGGCAGTATACGTTCCACACCTACACCATAAGACAAACGTCTTACTGTAATAGTTTCGGAAAGACCTCCGCCTTTACGTGCGATTACAGTTCCTTCGAAAATCTGAACACGTTCACGATTTCCTTCTTTAATTTTCAGATGAACTTTAACATAATCACCGATACTTACTTCTGAGTAAGTATTTTTCATTTGCTGCTGTTCAATAGCTTTTACTAAGTCCATATTGCGTTCCTCCTCTCCTCTCAGGCGTTCATGCACGCAATTGCAGCGGACCACCCATAATCAAACATCGGAATTATAACAAAGTTTTCATATATAAGCAAGTACTATTTCGAATTGTGTTGTTAATCAGTGATAATGTCATGGTATAACTCATCACGGAAAATGTCATGGTATAATTCCTTAAAAAACAATGGCTTTTTATATGTCGTCAGATGCCTGCTCTTGCTTAACTATATCAATTAGTTCCTGCCAATCCTGCCTTGCCATGGAATTACGGGCAAAAAGGTCAGGTCTTTTCTTCATCGTCTCACGTAAAGACTGCAGATACTGCCATTTTTGTATTTTGGCTTGATGTCCAGAAAGCAGTATTTCAGGCACTTTTTTATTATGCCATTTGGCAGGTCTTGTATAATGAGGTTGTTCAAGCAGACCTTGCATATGCGATTCTTGCAAATAGGCTTGTTCATCAGGCAAAACCCCTGGCAAAAGTCGAGAAACTGCATCCATGACAACACAGGCTGCCAATTCTCCACCAGTTAAAACGAAATCGCCTAAAGAAATTTCCTCATCCACGATTTCGTCAAGAACCCTTTGATCTACGCCTTCATAATGACCGCAAAGCATAATAACATGATCATATTCAGATAGTTCGACCGCTTTTGACTGACCAAAAACTTTACCCTTTGGAGAAAAATAAATTGTTTTAGTCTTTTCCTGATTCTTTTTTGAATCAGCATTAGCTCCAGAAAAATTAGCAGCTTGTTCCCATGCTTTAAAAACAGGTTCTGGCATCATCAGCATACCTTTTCCGCCGCCAAAAAGATAATCATCTACTTTACCATATTTATTTACAGCAAAATCTCTTATCTGAATCAGATTTAACTCAAACAGATCATTCTGTAAAGCCCGGCCTGTAATGCTTGTCTGCATAGTTTGTTTTATCATTTCCGGGAAAAGAGTTAAAACACTGAATTTCATACGCTAATACCCTCTGAAAGTTACCTCAGAAGACATCATTCCTGTCCTCTGTAGATTTCATATAAGCCTGCCGGCAGCTCAACATCTATTCTTCTATTATCAATATCTACTTTTTGTACTATTGTTTTTAAAACAGGTATCAAAAGGTCTTTTTCAGATTTATTTTTGACAATATAAACATCATGTGCTGATTGTTGAATTATTTCTGATAAAACACCAAGCAGTCCATGTTCCTGATCATAAATCTCACAACCGATAAGATCACATATAAACCAAGTATCTTCAGGTAATTTGACAGCATGCTCACGATCTACACTGACAAACATTCCTTTTATTTTTTCTACTGAATCTCTATCTTCATAGCCCTCAAGCTTTAGTAAAACCAGATCATTAATAAACCGAACACCTATTGTTAAAGCAGGTGTTCGGTTTTTTTCATCCTGAGACACAATATAACAATCTTTAAGTGTTTTAAACCTTGTTATATCATCTGTAAGCGGATGTACTTTTACCTCGCCACGAAGACCATGAGGTGCACCAATTCTGCCAACATGCAAAATTTCCCTCATTTTAAATCTCCCTCGCCATACAGGCATTGCAAAAATTTGGATTACCCAATAATATCAACTATTACCCTCTTACCTGTAAGAGCAGCTTTGGCCTTCATAATAGAACGGATTGCCTGAGCACGGCGACCCTGCTTGCCAATAACTTTTCCCATATCTTCTTGGGCAACACGCAATTCAAGCACAACGGTATAGCCTTGATCAATCTGGGTAATTGAAACAGCATCTGCATCGCTTACCAGGGGGCGAACGATGGTGTTGAGCAATTCCTTCATGTGAAAATCCTCCAAAATTAGGACAGTACACCTGTTTTCTTCAAAATAGTTTTAACAGTATCTGTCGGCTGTGCGCCATTTGACAACCATTTACGGGCTGCTTCCTCATCAATTTTTACTTCTGATGGTTCTACCATAGGATTATAGGTACCGATTTCTTCAATAAAACGGCCATCACGTGGGAAACGTGAATCTGCTACAACCACACGATAGAAAGGTTTTTTCTTAGCGCCTGCACGCTTGAGACGAATTTTAACTGCCATAATACATTCCTCCAAAATTGTTTTCTTTTTTTGCTTTATTTATATCAAAGGCAAATCTTTGTTGTGTTACGAGTATATTATTCAATATACATCAGAAAGGAAATTTCCCTTTTCCGAATCCCATGCCACGGCCTTTACGCTTACCTTTGGATAAACCACTAAACTGTTTCATCATTTTCTGAGTTTCTTCAAACTGTTTGATTAATTTATTTACTTCCTGTACAGTCGTGCCTGAACCTGCAGCTATTCTTTTTCTTCTACTGGCATTCAATATATTCGGATTCCGTCTTTCCTTAATTGTCATCGATCTTATTATTGCAGCAGGACGCTCCATAGCATTATCATCAACCTCGTCTACCGGCAAATTTTTACCGCCCATGCCTGGAATCATGCCCATAATATCTTTGAGAGAACCCATCTTCTTGACTTGTTCCATCTGATCAAGCATATCTTCCAAAGTAAACTGATTTTTTTTCAAACGCTCATAAGCATCCTGAGCTTTTTTCTCATCGAGATTCTGGCTTGCCTTCTCAATCAGACTGAGAACATCTCCCATACCAAGAATTCTTGAAGCCATACGGTCAGGATAGAAAGTTTCAATATCCTCAACCTTCTCACCTACACAAATGAGTTTAATAGGCTTGCCTGTCATTCTTCGTATAGATAAAGCAGCACCACCACGAGCGTCACCGTCAAGTTTAGTCATGATAAAACCATCAAGACCTATTTCCTTATCAAAAGCAAGAGCAACATTTACAGCTTCCTGTCCTATCATGGCATCTACAACAAGTAATTTCTCTGTAGGTTTAACAGTTTCTCCAATCAAACGAAGCTCTGTCATCATTTGTTCATCAATTGTCATACGGCCTGCAGTATCAACAATAAGAGTATCACATAGCATATACCTTGCACGTTCAATCGCTTCTTTAGCAATTATATCTGCAGCCTTCTCTTCAGGTTTGATAAAGCATTCAACACCTATCTGCCCAGCAAGTATTTCCAGCTGTCTTGCAGCAGCAGGACGATGCACGTCAACTGACGTAACCATTGGTTTTTTGCCCTGTTTTTTTAGCATTAGAGCCAGTTTAGCAGCAGTTGTTGTTTTACCGGCACCCTGTAAACCATACAGCATCAACACAGTAAAACCCGAAGGTGCCACAGATATTTTACCACTGGTCTGTCCGAGAATATCTATCAGTGATTCATGAACAATCTTGACAACCTGCTGTCCTGGAGTAAGACTCTCCATGACCTCAACGCCCTTGCTTTGTTCAGTGATTTCTTTTATCAAGTCTTTTACTACCTGATAATGAACATCAGCTTCAAGCAAAGCTAATCTGATTTCACGCATCATATCTTTAAGATCCTGCTCCGTCACACGTGATTTACCACGCATTCTGGCAGTTATTTCTGTAAGTTTACTTGACAAGCCATCAAAAATAGCCATTGCATCCTCCTGCAAAAACGAACTGAACCAAGGCTTTGTTCAGATAATGTCATAATATATCAGCAAGCTTGTTGATTATCTGCCTGGCACCGGAATAGTCTTTATTATCAAGACAAACAAGTGCATCTGATGCCAGATTTTTCTGAAGTAGAAATCTTTCCGACAAACGCAATTTATCTTCATAATCAGTAAGAGCTTTAACACCCTGCCTGATTTTGTCGTGAACACCCTGTCTGCTTATTTTTAATTCATCTGCAATTTCAGACAAACTCATATCTTCCTGAAAATAGAGTTCGAGTACATCTCTGGTTCTATCAGTCAAGAGCAGCCCGTAAAAATCAAGCCATAAGCAAACTTGTGTGTGATCTGGTCTATCAACAGCTTTTTGCATGATAAAGAGAATATATCAAAAAAACCGTTCTGTCAAGCTTTATTACTTGACAGAGGAATTTTCAAATAGAAGCATAGAAATTCTATTTCTCCGGCAAAAGTGATTCAACAAATGATTCAGGTTCAAAATCAGTCAGATCTTCAGCAGCTTCACCTAAACCAGCAAGGTAAATAGGCGTATGTGTCTCTTGGGAAACGGCAACTGCTACGCCACCTTTAGCATTACCGTCCATTTTTGTAATAACAAGTCCACTAACTTGCGCAACTTCACTGAACACTTGCGCCTGAACAACCGCATTCTGGCCTGTTGTGGCATCTATAACCAGTAGAGTTTCTACTCTGGCATCAGGTGCTTCCCTATCAATTATTCTTCTTATTTTGCCAAGCTCAGCCATCAAATTCTGTTTATTATGCAATCTTCCTGCGGTATCCAAAATAAGCAGATCAGATTTTCTTGCTTTTGCTGCATGAATAGAGTCAAACACAACAGCAGCCGGATCCGAACCCTCATCATGTGAAATAACAGGAGTAGCTGTACGATCTCCCCATACCTTCAGCTGGTCAATGGCGGCAGCTCTAAAAGTATCGGCAGCACCCATTACAACCTTAAATCCCTGTTTCTGATATCTCAGACAGATTTTACCTGCTGTTGTGGTTTTGCCTGTTCCGTTTACACCTACCAAAAGTATAATATTAAGCTGACCTTTTTGAAAATCCAGTCTTCCCGCTTCACCCAGAATATCAAGCATTCCTTCTTTTAATGTTTGCAATACCGCCTCTCGCGAAGCATTACCGGTCTTCTTTATCCCATCACGTATCTGATCCATTAAAATAGTTGCACTGCGTGCACCTATATCAGCCTGCACCAGCAGCATCTCAAGATCATCAAGCATATCATCATCAAATACACCCATTGTAGCTGCTATTCTGTTAAATCCTTCTGATACAAAATCTCTGGTTTTCTTTAGTCCTTTTTTAAAGTTATCGAGGAACCCCATTTTATTTCTCCTGTTTTTATAATTCTTTATAACTTATTTTCAAGCAGTTATTTCATCCGAAAGCTTCATTGATAAAATTCTTGAAATACCTCTTTCCTGCATAGTTACACCATAGAGACGGTCTGCCGCTTCCATTGTACCTTTTCTGTGCGTTACCAGAATAAACTGTGAAGCTTCAGCATAATTGCGTATATAATCGGTAAAACGACTGACATTTGCATCATCCAGAGCTGCTTCAACCTCATCCAGTACACAAAAAGGTGTTGGTCTGAGTTTAAGGATAGCAAATAAAAGCGCGATTGCAGTCAAACATCTTTCACCGCCGGAGAGCAAAGTCAGGTTTTGCAATCTTTTGCCAGGAGGCTGTGCCTTAATTTCTATTCCGCAAGATAAGACATCCTGATCATCTTCTAAATGAAGCTCAGCCATACCACCGCCAAAAAGCTCACTGAAAACTGTTCTGAAATTTTCATTAATCATATGAAAATGCTCAACAAACTGTTCACGCATCGCCTCAGTAAGATCAGCAATTACAGAAGTAAGCTTATGTCTTGCAGCTTCAATATCATCGCGCTGAGTGCTCATAAAAGCAAATCTTTCCTCTAATGAAGCATAACTTTCTATAGCGGTAATATTAACAGGCCCAAGAGCTTTTATTCTGTTTTTCAAATCAGCTATTGTTTTTGCCGCTTCTGCACTATTTTCCACAGGTTTCTTCCAATCATCGGCCTGATTAATTGTCAGTTCATACTCTTCCCATAATCTGTTTTTAAGTTCATCAAGCTGCAGTTCGAGCCTTGATGCTTTAGACTCTGTTTTTGTAATCTCATTTTGAATAGAAGATAATCTTCCTGTTGCCAGTTCCAGCTGATCATAGTAACCAGATTGTTTGTTTTCAAGCTGATCTCTTTTTTGCATCAACTCTTTTGCCTCATCATCAAGCTTCTGTAGATTATGCTTGAAAGCCTTACCTCTTTCTTCAATTTCCTGCTGTTTATCAATAAGATGTTTTATTTCTTCAGCATATTTGAGATTATTTTGCTTTTGTTTATCAATTCTATCAAGGTGGCCTTGACGCTCCTGCTCTATTCTGTCGGATAATTCCTGCATTGCTGATAAAGATTCTTCAACAGAATTGAGAGAAACTCTGTAATCTGTAATAGTTTCACGCATATCATCTCTGCGTTGCTGTTCCGCTTTATTATCACCTTCACGCACTGTAATATCAGCTCTTAACTGATCAATATCCAGCTGCAGATCATTAATTGTTTTTTCTGCTTCAGTATAAGCCAACTTTATTTTATCTGCCTGTTCTGCAAGCTGACCCGCTTCTTGCGACAATAAAGTAAATCGTCCTTCTATTTTTGCATATTCATCCTTTAATGCTGCAAGATGAGATTCATCTTTTATTCTTTGATGAGACATATTTGTTATTTTCAGGTCACTTTCTTCAGATAGCCTACCAAAACTTCTTAATTCATCATCAGCTTTTTTAAGAACATCTTCCTGTTTTTCAATATTATTGTTCAAGTCCTTAATAACATTATGAAGTCTTTGAATATCACGGCTTCTACCCAAAAGACCACTGCTGCCACGTCTTTGATAACCACCTGTCATGGAACCCCCAGGATTCATAACATCCCCTTCAAGAGTGACCAGTCTGGTAGAAAAATTACAAGCTCTTGCCATACTTCTGGCATTATCAATATTATCAACTATAATGACCCTGCCAAGCAAAGACAGTACAATCTGTTCAAGATAATCAGGCTTTTGCACAAGATCACAAGCAACCCCCAAAAACCCGGACATACCCGACAATTGCCTTTCCACAGAGTTATCCAGTCTACGACCTTTTATCTGATTTACAGGCAAAAACGTAGCTCTGCCTGATCTGGTATTTTTTAACCAACCTATAAGCCTGGAAGCTGTTTGATCATTATCGGTAACAATATTCTGAACAGCTGCACCCAGAGCTGTTTCAGCAGCTAGCTCAAATTTCTCTTCAACATGAATCAGTTCACCTAAAGTACCTTTCACACCTTGTACCAGTGCAGGATCAGTTTCGGCCTGTTTCATCAGATTTCTTACAGATTCCTGATAACCTTCGTGGCTCTTTTCCATATTCTCAAGAGTTTTTAATTTGTATTGAGCATTGCGCTGATTTTGTTTTTGTTCTTCTATCTGTTCAGACAAAAGCTTACACTGCTGCCTTTGCTTTTCCAGATTGGATTTAAGTTCATTATGCTCAGATATAGCTTTTTGCCAATCGGATTGAAGCTGCGCCATCTTGTCCTCAGCGTCTTCAATCTGAAATTGCATTCTATTCCTATCACTGCCAAGATCACCAGTTTCCAATTCCAGACTTCGTTTTCTCTGTCCTATCAGTTCTAACTGACCCTTTATCTGACCAAGCTCACTTTTTTTCTCATAAATTGCTTCCAGTTTATTATCGAGAGTGACCTTCCAATTCTCCAGCTCATTTTCCTGCTTAGACAAAGTACTTTGCAAAGACTGCATATCTGCTTCTGCCTGTTGCAATCTGTTCTGATATATCTGCTTTTGTTTATTCAAAGTATCCAGTTTTTTCTGACGTCCGGAAATATCACTGGCAAGCAGATCAAGAGCATTAACAGCCTCCGATATAAGCTGTTCACCCTGTTCTGTCCTTAAATTCAGCTGACTGATTCTCTCATTGCCTAAAGCAGTTTCTCCAGCCAGATCGTTTACCTTTAAGCTTAACTCATTCAAAGCCTGCCTTTTTTGTTCAATCTGATCATCAAGATCTTTCATGCTTTCTAAAGACATACGATTTTCTTCACGCATGGAATCAAGAACATTTTGTTGTTTTAAGAGATCTTCCTCCAATAATGATTTTTCGTGTATACAATCCTGCTGCTTGATAGAAAGCTGATCAGCCTGATCCAACATATATGCCAGTTCAATTTCTTTAAGATCGGTTTTCAGACCAAGATATTTTCTAGCAGAATCGGCCTGATCAGACAAAGGTTCCATTTGCTCTGACAATTCCTGAATAATATCATTTATGCGAAGCAGGTTTTGGTCTGTATTGAAAAGCTTTTTCTCGGCATCTTCTTTTCTGGTTTTATACTTAACAATCCCAGAGGCTTCTTCGAATATTTTACGACGATCTTCAGATCTATGACTTAAAATATCATCTACCTTCCCCTGTCCAACTATAGAATAACCGTCACGGCCAAGACCGGTATCCATAAACAAAGAAACAATATCTTTAAGCCGGCAATGTGTCTTATTCAAAAGATATTCACTCTCGCCTGATCTATAAAGTCTTCTGGTTATTTGTATTTCAGTATAATCAAAAGGTAGTTTCTGATCCTGATTATCAATTGTCATACTAACTTCAGCAAAACTCATTGCTTTTCTTGACTGAGTGCCGGTAAAAATAATGTCTTCCATACGTGAACCACGCAAAGTTTTTACACTTTGCTCACCAAGAACCCAGCGTATAGCATCTGTCACATTAGACTTACCACTACCGTTAGGACCTATAATAGCTGTCACTCCTGGGTGAAATTCAATCAGTGTTCTTTCAGGGAATGATTTGAAGCCTTGAATTTCCAATGATTTCAAATGCATATATGGCTATAACTCAACCTTTCTGTTTTTTGTTTATTAATCATCTTGTAGATCTAGCTGCTGACAACCAGTTCTATTGCAGTTCAGCTTTTTTAAAGCCTCTTTAGCTGCTTTTTGCTCAGCTTCCTTTTTGCTGCCACCTTCTCCTGTGGCAATTCTACTTTCATCTACAACTACAACAGCCGTAAAAACGCGATTATGAACAGGGCCTTGTTCATCAATGATCTCAAACCTCATTGTACTATTACCACGAGTAGATTGAACAAGTTCAAGCAGCTTACTTTTATAATCATAAACCATTTTCCCGTTTTTAGCCTGATTTAATGAATCAGAAAGCAGATTTAAAATCACTTTACGTACATTTTTGTAGCCACCATCAAGGAAAACTGCACCAAAAACAGCCTCCATCGCATTAGACAAATTGGATGACTTATCTCTGCCTCCAGTAGATTCCTCACCTTTGCCAAGCAGCAAAAGAGATCCAAGTTTAAGGCTGCGGGCAGCAATTGTAAGTGTATTTTCACAAACAACCATTGCTCTGGTCTTTGTCATAACCCCTTCTGAATAATTTTCTTTATCAGAAAACAGAACTTCACTTATAACGAGATCGAGAACAGCATCTCCCAAAAACTCTAATCTCTCATTATCAGTCAAACCCTGCTGTCTGTGTTCATATGCATAAGTCGAATGTGTCAAAGCTTCTGCAAGAAGATCCTGATTATTAAACCTATAATCAATCTTCTTAAACAAATCAGCAAACCTCTTTTCATCTGTCAGCAGCTGATCTGATTTAACCGTTTTTACCATAAAATCACTCCCTATAAAAGTATGACCGGATAACTGATTATCCGGCCGTCTGTTACTTTCTGGAATATTCGTTCTTATCAGGAATTAGCTTTGATAAAACGAACAGCATCTCCAACTGTTTTAATTCTCTCTGCTTCTTCATCAGGAATAGAAATATCAAATTCCTGCTCCATAGCCATTACCAGCTCAACGATATCGAGAGAGTCTGCATTAAGGTCATCAATGAAATTAGCTTCCATCGTTACAGCATCAGCATCAACACCAAGCTGATCAACCAGAATGTTTTGAACATTTTCAAAAATGTTATCTGTGGACATTAAAAGTACCTCCTGCATTATGGGAAAATTATCAATATTTATCTTTCGTAAAAAGACATATCATAGTTTTATTTGATTATCAAGGAATTGTCAAGAGAAGTATAATAAAGAATAGTAAACTTTTGAAGCAAAAAATTAATATTATTCAACTTTCTGTTAATCAGTTGCTTAAAAAAGAAATGTTTTTCTTCAAATAATCCCAACCTGAAACAAGAGTCATAACCAGTGCTATTAAAATAGTTATATGACCTATCCAAACAATTTGAGTTGCAATTGATAAATTAATCATTGCGGCTAAACGGATTAAAGTTTGTTCAAGCATCACCCAGATAATCGCTATCATCTGAGTTACAGTTTTTGCCTTGCCAAGATTACTTGCAGCAATTACAATTCCATGATCAGAAGCCAATAAACGTATACCGGTAACCATAAATTCACGCATAATAATTATTATCGTCACAATAGCATGTATTCTTCCTGTCTGTACCAAAGCAATCAGCACAGATATAACCAGCATTTTATCAGCTATAGGGTCAAGAAATTTGCCAAGATTGGTAACAATATTACGACTTCTGGCAATTTGTCCATCGAGCATATCTGTTATCGAGGCTAAAGAAAACAAAATAACAGCCACAAACATACCCCATTCAGCAATAAAACTATTCCAACCGGTAAAAATTTCTGCGCTGAAAGGAATCGGCAACATAAATAAAAGGACAAAAGGGATCATAATCATTCTGAGAATTGTAAGTTTGTTTGGTAAATTCACTCTACTGTCACTCCAGTCAAATCATATTCATCGGCATCAAGAACTTTAACCTTGCAGGTCTGTCCTATAGCCAATCCTTCGTGTTCTGCCGCCACCAGTATAACAGGATCTACTTCTGGTGCTTCGGCATAACTGCGACCTATGTAGAATATACCATTATCGTGTACAGATTCAAGTGTTACGTAAATAATACTTCCTATACGTTGTAAATTTTTCTCTACCGATATTTTCTGCTGAAGATTCATTACTTTATCCAAGCGCCTTGCAGAAACATCCGATCTCACTTTGGGCTTAAAATCATAAGCAGGAGTTCCTTCTTCCGGAGAATAAACAAAGCAGCCCAACCTATCAAATTTAATCTCATCAAGAAAATTCATCATAATATTGAAATCATCGGCTGTTTCTCCCGGGAATCCAACCATGACTGTACTTCTAAGAACTATATCAGGCATCGAAACCCTAAGATCCGATATTATTTTACGTATCTGTTCTTGATTATCATGTCTATTCATGCTTTTTAGTATTTTATCAGAAGCATGCTGTATTGGTAAATCAAGATAGTTGGCTATCTTATCATTTTTACTCATAACAGAAATAAGCTCAGGAGTTATCCCATCCGAGTATACATACATTATTCTGATTAAACGCACCGCTTCAATTCTGCACAAAGACTCCAGCAATTCAGGCAAAGTTCTGCGCCCGTAAATATCAAGACCATACCTTGTAGTATCCTGTGCTATCAAAATAAGCTCATCATAACCTTGCTTGCTTAATCTTTCAGCTTCTTCAATAATTTCTCCCATTTCTCTTGAAATAAAAGGGCCTCTTATGCCAGGTATGGCACAGTAATTGCAATTATTTGAACAACCTTCGGCAACTTTAATATAAGCATATTTCTTACCGGAGCTCGGTTTACGGCCGACCGAAAGGTGTTTTATACTACCCGCAGTCTGCGGCAAAAAAGTTTCAGGGTTTTTATCAGCATAAAGCTGTCTTATAAGATCAGCAATTTTGTCATAATCTGCCGTTCCCAGCAAAGCATCAACTTCTGGAAGATCTTTTAATATATCTCCTGCATATCTTTGGGACAAACAGCCGGTCACAATTAAAAAATCTGCCTTGCCAACAGGTTTTTTGTAATCTGCCATACTTAATATGGAATCTATTGCTTCCTTTTTTGCCGACTCAATAAAACCACAGGTATTTACAATTATCACATCTGCCTGCTCGGGATTATTCACAATCAAATGCTGATCTTCAGTAATTATTGTACTCATACATTCGGCATCTACCAGATTTTTTGAACAGCCAAGAGAAAGCAAATAAACAGCCTTCATACTGCTTTTATCGATCATGTTTTTTTGATTCATTTTTACCTCGTTTGGATATTTTATTTGTCATATATACTTTTATCAATATACATGGCAACCGCTTTACTTGCAAGTGCAGCGGAATATCCACGCCCCAGAAGATACCGGATCATTTTATCTCTATTGGCTAAATCAACCTCTGGATATTTAATTTCCAAGACCTGCAAAACAGTATCCTCATCAGACGGCCATTGTTCTAAAGACGAATCAATGATAGGTTCGGGCAAGCCTGCCTGTTTCATAAAATGACGACAGGCTTTTGATGAAACAATTTTGCGTCCGCTTCTCTGGCGCATAATCCTTGCAGCTACTGCCACATCATCAATATAACCTCTTGAAGTCAGTTGTTTTACAGCTTGTTCAATCAGTTCTTCTTCAAAACCTTTTGCAGACAAATATGCTCTGATTCTGCCACTTGATTTTTTGGCAATACCAATATACTTTATTGCAACACTGCACAATTCATCTATTTTCTTCTGGGCTTGCATTAACTCCAGATCAGATTGTCTGATTAAATTTGAATTTTCATAAAAATCAGAGCTCAAGTCCGAGGATATCTTCTTCATCATTGTCATCATCTTCCAGATCGGCAATTACATCCTTATCTTCTGCAGATGTGGCTGCAGCAAAAATAACAGAACGTATTTTCTCGTCTATCTCATCTCTCAGTTCTTTATTTTCTTTTAAGAATACTCTGGCATTATCACGTCCCTGACCGATTCTCTGACCATTATAGGAGAACCATGCTCCGCTTTTATCAACAATATCAAGTTTGACACCAAGATCTATCAGACAGCCCTCTCTGGAAATTCCTTCTCCGTAAATAATATCAAATTCAGCTTCCTTAAAAGGAGGAGCAACCTTGTTTTTTACAACCTTCACTCTTGTTTTAGATCCTACAACATCGGTACCATTACGAAGAGTTTCAATTCGGCGAACATCCATTCTTACTGAAGAATAAAACTTCAATGCTCTTCCACCTGGCGTTGTTTCGGGATTGCCGAACATAATTCCTACCTTCTCACGCAGCTGGTTTATAAACACGGCAACTGTACTGGATTTACTTATTACCCCAGCAAGTTTACGAAGAGCCTGAGACATTAATCTTGCCTGCAAACCTACATGGGAATCACCCATCTCACCATCTATTTCTGCCTTTGGTACCAATGCAGCTACCGAATCAACCACGATTACATCAACCGCTCCACTTCTAACAAGTGCTTCTGTTATTTCCAGAGCCTGTTCACCTGTATCAGGCTGAGAAACAATTAGATTATCAATATCTACACCTAATTTCTCGGCATAAACCGGATCAAGTGCATGCTCAGCATCAATAAAAGCTGCAGTACCACCGTTTTTTTGAGCTTCTGCGATTATATGCAAAGCAACCGTAGTTTTACCAGAAGACTCCGGCCCATATATCTCAACTACTCTTCCTCTAGGTATACCACCAACACCTAAAGCCAAATCAAGAGTGATCGCCCCTGTAGGGATCGCCTCAATCTGTGCAGAAGAACGTTCACCCAACTTCATTACAGCACCTTTACCAAATTGTTTTTCTATCTGTCCGAGAGCCGCATCAAGTGCTTTTGATCTGTCTGCTGCGGCTTTCTGGTTAACTTCCTGAGTTGATTTACCTGCGGATTTACTTGCTCTGGCCATAATTACCTCCAAAAAATAAACAAAATAGAACAATCGTTCTGTTCAATAATGATTATAGAATTCAATTTTACATAAGTCAATCAAAAGAGTTCTGAAATACTGATAATAGTTCGACAAAACAAGTCAAAACCGGTCAAAAACAATCTTTCTAAATTAACAATTAATTATTGCAGCAATTTAAATAGGAGACAGATTAATAGTTAATTTAAACAAAACGACTGCGCAGTTGACTTATTTTGCGTTGAATCTGTTCTGTTTCAGGAATTCTTAAAACCAGAGCTGCAAGATAAAATACTATTAAGCCTAATCCAGCTCTGAAACCAAGCCAAATCAACTGAACTATTTTATTTGCGGGAGCAAAGGGAAGAACCTGCAATGCGAGCAAAGTAATCATCATGGCACCGGCACACAGTGTTAATTTAAGTACATATGGCCACATTTTTTTAGGTGCAGCTTCTGGTATCTGTATCTTGTATATAGTATACAAAACACCTGCGCTGATGAAACTAGTTAATGTGTATGCCAAGGATAGTCCATTTACACCCATATTAAAAACTCTGATCAAAATATAGCAGAATAATGGATTAAGTCCTAAAGTCATAAGACCATTCAGCAGTGCTATTTTCGTCATTTTGCGTGCATAAAAAGCCTGATTAGTAATAAAAACAAAAGTCTGTGCAACCATAGCAAGACAATACCAGCTAAGAACACTTGCAGTGGCCAGCACATTTTCCTCAGCATAACTTGTCCCCCACTGGAATACAGCTCTGACAACATCTACCTGCAGCATTAGAAATACCGAAGCTGATGGAACAGTCAGAAATAAGGCTTTGCGAAGACTGCCGGCAAAAAGACGGCGACAGGCTGTATAGTCATGGCCTGCATAAAATCTGGCAAGTGAAGGCAGCATAACATTACCAATGGCAATAACAAATATTCCATAAGGCAATTGCCAGGTTGTAGCTGCATGACGCAACGAGGTTGGTGCACCGGGAAACTGATCGGCAAAGCTTGTCAGAATTATCGTATTAATCTGAACAATAGAACCTGAGATTAATGTGGGTACTGCAAGATACAATAATCTTTTAAATCCCCTATCCTTTACATCCAGTGAAAATGTATAATTCTTAAATTCTTTCCTTGCCATATAAAACTGAAGCAGGAAATAAATACAAGCAGCAACCATAACACCGGAAGCAACTCTTACTGCACCTTCGGCAGTTTTACTACCAAGAATAATCATAGCCAGAACTACGCATACATTATATACGGTCGGCCCAAAGGAGGTAGAAGAAAATTTACGATAGGCATTTAGAATACCTATGCATAAGGCCGCCATCATCATGAAAAAAACCTGAGGGAAAAGAGCTCTGGTAACTCTAATAGCAAGAGAAGTAGTTTCAGGATCAAGATTCTTTGTATAAGCTCCGATCAAAAAAGGAGCCAGCAGCTCACCTATAACAACTGCAGTTATCATGGCAATAGCAGCTACATTCATAAAAATACTTACACTGCGCCAACCCTGTTTCTCTTGTTTTTTCTCCAAAGAAGCCGCAAGCGTAGGGGTAATAGCAGCCTGAATAGCACCGCCTACCAGAAGCTGATAAAAAAGATCAGGAACCTGAAATCCAATTATATATGCATCTGAAATTGTGCCATATCCTAGAATTGGTACAATTAGTATTTCCCTCAAATGACCGGACACTTTGCTTAAAAGTAATCCAATCATCATTATAATAGTAGCGGCAGCCATATTATTTCTGTCGCTGCCTACTCTTGTCGGTCCTTCCGGAACAGGACTGTTATCTATTATACGTTTCTCCTGTTCAGTTAGATTTTTTCTTCTGTTAAATAAACTCACAATAGCCGCCTCCTGGCCAGATCGAGAGCATTAAGTGCTGAAACACGTCTTATTCTAGCTCTATTGCCTGCCAATTGCATTTTTTGTGTCTGTACACCGTTTTTATCTGCTACAGCAAGCCAAACAAGACCTACCGGCTTTTCTTCAGTGCCACCATCAGGACCGGCAATACCTGTTACCGAAACTGCTATATCACATTCCATAACATCACGACATCCTATCGCCATTGCAGCGGCACAAGCTTCACTTACCGCTCCTTCTTTATCAAGTATCTGTTCGGGAACAGATAAAACATTTTGCTTTATACTATTATCATATGCAATGATGCTACCTTTAAAAACCTTGGAAACACCTGGAAAATCGCCAAGCATCGATGATAACAAGCCAGCTGTACAAGACTCTGCAAAGCTTATTGTCATATTTTTTTGTAAAAGCAGATCTTTTACGACTTCCGGCATAGTTCTCTGACCTATTTCATAAATATACTGACCAACTCTTTTTTGTACTTCAGATAACATTTGTTCTGCCAGATCAGAATTGCCTGAATTTCCATCAGAATCACTTTCAACCAACTGAGTTATTCTAAAAACTACTTCCCCTTCCGATGCATAAGGTGCAAGTGTAGGATTGCCTTGTTTTTCAATCAGGTCTAGCAATTTAGTTTCGGCAGAAGACTCACCTATTCCTATCATACGAACGAATAAATGTTCAAGTCTGTTGGAGGTTCTTGCTTTTAGCCAAGGCTCTGCCTGCTCGGAAAACATTAATCTCATTTCTGAAGGCGGTCCTGGAAGCAAAATCATTGTCACCTGCCGGCCTGCATACTCATATTGCAAAATAGCACCAGGAGCAGTTCCGTTGGAATTTGGTAAAACAGTTGCATTTTCTGGCAGTACGGCTTGTTTCCAATTATTTTCAGTAACATTGATACGCCCCATTTTTTGAAAAATTGCTGTAATTGCATCCTTGCTTGGTTGATGTAATATCATTTTTTGTCCGGCCATTTTAGCTGCAATTGACATAGTAAGATCATCAGCAGTCGGTCCGAGACCGCCGGTAACCACAATCAGGTCAGATCTTGAGCTTGCATGTTGCATAGCAGCTAACATTCTGTCAGGGTTATCTCCGACAACTGTTTGATAATATGAACTTATACCAAGCAAAGTCAGTCTTTTCGCCAGCCAGCTGGCGTTCGTGTTAACTATTTGCCCCACAAGCAATTCCGTTCCGACACAAAGAATTTCTCCACTGAGAATAGGCTGCATAAAATTATTTCTTCCCTTCGCTGGAATTGATTTAATTAATTCTTCATTACTAATGCTTATAACAAAAAATTATTAAACTTTAAAGTTTATAGATTATTTTCTTTACAGAAAGCTTTTACCGTATTTTTCAAAAGCATTGCAATTGTCATCGGTCCTACTCCTCCTGGAACAGGCGTTATGGCACTGGCAATTTTACTTACATTGTCATAATCAACATCTCCAACAACCTTTCCCTGTTCATTACGGTTGATACCTACATCAATGACAACTGCACCTGGTTTGACAAAGTCAGCTGTAACAAAACCAGCTCTTCCGATAGCAGCAATCAGAATATCAGCATCACGGCAAAGAGCGGGAAGATCAACAGTGCGGGAATGAGCTATTGTTACGGTAGCATGCTCACGTAGCATCAGCTGAGCAACAGGTTTGCCGACAATATTGCTTCTGCCTATAATCACACATTTTTTGCCTTTTAGCGGCAGATCATAAGCCTTTATCATTTCCAGAACACCTGCCGGTGTACAGGAAACAAGGCAATCATGTCCTATTGAAAGAAGACCTACATTTACCGGGTGAAAACCATCTACATCCTTTTCCGGTTTAATGGCACAAAGGACAGTGAATTCATTTATATGTTTTGGCAATGGAAGCTGACATAAAATTCCATTTACCTTGTCATCATTATTTAATGTATTTACCAGCTCTAATAACTGTTCTTGTGTTGTTTCTTCAGGCAAATCATAGCCAAAAGATTTTATTCCAGCTTCTTCACAGGCTTTTTTCTTATTTCTGACATAAATACTTGAAGCAGGATCAGCACCTACTTGTATAACAGCCAGGCCTGGTCTTTTGCCGGTTTTCTGATTAAGCAAATTAACCTCTTCTGAAAGTTCTTTTCTGATTTTTGCAGCTAATTCCTTACCATTAATAATTGTCTTCACTGTTTAATCCTCCCGAAAAATATAAGTACAAATTAGATTTACCAAATTTATTTTCTACGCTTTATAATATCACTTTTATCAGTCTTTTTTCTATGTACAGCTCTGGCAGAGCCATTATTTTTGCCAAACCTGCCAGAAGATGTATTCCTGGCAGATTTAACAGCATTTTTATTTTTCCCCTGCACACTGCGATTTTGTTTTTTACCCTTATTATCAGTATTAGAACGCTCATTATAAGATGATTTCTTTTTATCAGTTCTGTTTATCGGTGGCAAAAGACATTCAGGTTGATAGCCAATCAGATCCATCCTCTCTGCTTTTTGCAAAGCCTGCACAACAATTTTTCTGTTCTCAGGCTTGCTAAACTGCAAAAGAGCTCTTTGCATTCTTTTTTCCTGCTTATCAGGCACATGAATTTTTTCTAAAGTAAAAGGATTAATTCCTGTATAGTACATAGTTGTTGAAACAGTTCCCGGTGTCGGATAAAAATCCTGAACCTGTTCAGGCATGACTCTGTTTGCTTTGATATACAAAGCAAGTTCGATCGCATCATCAAGATTACAACCGGGGTGACCTGAAATCAAATAAGGTACCAAAAACTGATTCATCCCATTTTTTTGATTAATCTGCTCATAAATCTCTTTAAACTGATCATAAAGAAATGCAGGTGGCTTACCCATTGCCTTCAAAGCATTATTACTCACGTGCTCAGGTGCAACTTTAAGCTGACCACTGACATGATAACGACAAAGTTCATTTATAAATTCACGATTACTATCCATCAAAGCATAATCATAACGCACACCGGATCTAACAAAAACTTTCTTTACACCATCTACCTGTCTTGCCTTACGCAGCAAATCCAAATACGATTTATGACCTACCTGCAAAGAAGGACAAGGTTTCGGAAATAAACATTGCCTATGTTTACACACAAAACCGCTTCTTTGTTTTTCACAAGCCGGTTCATGAAAATTTGCGGTAGGCCCGCCTATATCATGTATATACCCCTTAAAATCTGGCATTTCAGTTATTCTTTTCACTTCATCAATTACAGACTCGTCGCTTCGGCTTTGAATTATTCTTCCCTGGTGAAAAGTTATTGCACAAAAATTACAGCCGCCATAACATCCTCTATGACTGTTGACACTAAATCTGACTTCCTCTATCGCAGGCACACCGCCTGCCTGATCATATACAGGATGCGGACGTCTTTCAAAGGGAAGCTCATATATCCGGTCAAACTGCATTTTTGTCATAGGTTTTTGCGGCGGATTCTGCACAAGATACTTATTACCATGACGTTGGATTAAAGTTTTGCCCTTTCCAGGATCTTGTTCCTGATATTGCTTGGCAAAAGCAACCGTATAAGCAAGTTTATCAGAAGCAGTTTGTTCAAAAGAAGGTAATTGAATGAATTTGTCATCTTCCGGACAAAGATTGCTTAAAAGGCCTCTTCTGGCAGGCAGATTTTTAGAAACTTTACCTTTCTTGCTCTTTTTTTCAGTCTCATCTCTTTTTCTTAACATTTCCAGATCAGCCTGCAATTCAAAGTCTCCATTTTTTTCTACCCACTCACGGCATGTTTTAGGCAAATCCTTTTCTGCAGCAAGTATACATGTGCCTGCAATACTATTGATTCTTTTTATATCAGCACCTCTGGCAAGCAAATCAGCAATTGTAACAATGGGTAATTCGCCCATGCCATAAATCAGCAGATCCGCCTGTGAATCCTGCAATACAGAACGTCTTACCTTATCAGCCCAGACATCATACTGGGCAAAACGCCGCAAACTAGCTTCTACACCTCCTATTACCAGAGGTATATCTCCAAGTTGGCTGCGCACAAGATTGCAGTATTTTATCAAAGCCCGATCAGGTCTGCCGCCACCTTGTCCACCAGGAGCATATCTGTCATCAGTACGTTTTTTGCCTGCCGCAGTATAATTATTAACCATTGAATCAACTACACCGGATGAAACAAAAACACCGTAAAGCGGTTTTCCCATAACAAGCAGACTATCTTTCCGGTCAAGCGCCGGTCTGGAAATAATTCCAACCTTATAACCCTCTGATTCCAGTAACCTGGTCAGTAAAGCGGCTCCAAAACTTGGATGATCTACATAGGCATCGCCTGTAATAAAAAGAAAGTCAAGATTATCCCAACCTCGTTTTTCCATATCATCTCTACATATAGGTAAAAAACTCATTAATTCTCTTCCTCTTTCTGCTGCAACTCCATATATTGAGCCATGCTGATCAAAACCTTTCTTGGCTTACTGCCTTCAAAAGGTCCAATATAACCTGTTTCATGCAGTCTGTCGATCAGTCTGGCTGCTCTTGGATAACCTATTGTCATTCTTCTTTGCAGCAAAGAAACCGAAGCATATCCTGTCTCAACAACAATCCCCAGAGCCTGACCTAGCAATTCATCTTGCTCTCCAGGTGCAGAGCTGTCTTTCTTATCCTTTTCTTTATCCTTTGCCTGAGGTACCGCAGCAACAATTGCTTCTCCGACCTGTTCGTCATAATCAGCATCATACTGGCTTTTAATAGTCTGCAGAATTTTTTCAACCTCGCCGTCAGTAATAAAAGCACCCTGTCCACGCTGTGGTTTTGTCGCACTTTGCGGATAATAAAGCATATCACCTTTACCAAGAAGTTTTTCTGCTCCACCCATATCAATAATAGTGCGCGAATCAATCTGAGAGGCTACAGAAAAAGCGATTCTTGAGGGAATATTTGCCTTTATAACACCTGTAATAACATCTACGGAAGGTCTTTGTGTTGCTATAATTAAATGCATGCCTGCAGCTCTTGCCATGGCAGTAAGTCTGGCAATTGCATCTTCCACCTCCCGGGGTGTAGTTGCCATAAGGTCAGAAAGCTCATCTATAACCAGCAATATAAGCGGCAATTTCTCACTTTCATCTTCATTATCCAGTTCCAAAGCGGCATTATATGAATGGATATCTCTAACAGAACGATCAGCAAAAAGCCCATACCTTCTGGTCATTTCATTTACAGCCCAATTTAAAACACCATAAGCCTTTTTAGGATCAGTAACAACAGGCTGTATTAAATGCGGTATTCCATTGTAAACACTAAGTTCAACAACTTTGGGATCAATCATTAACAAACGTACATGTTCAGGACTGGCCTTGTAAAGCAAGCTTACAAGAATACAATTAATGCAAACAGACTTACCTGAACCTGTAGCTCCTGCAATCAGAAGATGAGGCATTTTTGCCAGATCACAGAAAATGGGATTACCTTGAACATCTCTGCCCAAAGCAGCTGTAAGCGGTGATTTTGCCTGTTTGAATTCATTTGATTCCAAAAGACTTCTAAGCAATACAGGTGTTGTTTCTTTATTAGGAATTTCTATTCCTATAGCAGCTTTGCCTGGAATAGGAGCTTCAATACGAACGCCCATAGCAGCCAGATTAAGAGCTATATCATCTGATAAATTCACAATACGGCTAACCTTTACTCCTGCTCCGGGAGTGAGCTCAAATCTTGTAATCGTAGGGCCGGTAGTAAAATTGACTACCTTTGCCTCAACCTTAAAACTTGCCAAAGTCTGCTCTAACTTTCTACCTAGAGCTCTAATAGCTCCGGCATGCATCTGAACCTTTTTCTGATTCTTATCGTCAATCAACAAATCCAGAGAAGGCGGTATGTAGGGCAATGGTCGATCCTGCATAGGTTTACTACCCTCTAAATGGTAGCTCAATGGTATATCTTCATCATCATTTTCAAAATAGTCAGAATTATTTTCGCTTTTTGAAGAATTAGAAGCAACTGAATCAAAGCCAAAAACAGGCTGACTTTCTTCTTCATAATCATCAAGAACTACATAATCTGAAATATCAGTAATATCTTCCTGATCCATATTTTGTACCTGTTCATTTTCATCTGACGGAACAAATAAAGGATCAGTTTCTGGCATTTCCATAAAATCAACTCTGTTAAGCTCAATATCAGATACTTCAGAAGAGTCATAAGTATTGTGAAAACCGGAGTCATCATCATTCTTTAGATTATAGATATCCTCATCTGTTTCATCTGGTATTTCATCGTAGTTATCGGGTACATATATTCCCTGCTTTTTATCTCGTTCAGGCGATTGCCATGCAGTAGGCAAAGGCAAATCAAATTCACTATTATTAATACGCCTAACCTTAGGCGCTCTTTGTCTTAAATCACGATGTTCTTTAATTTCTGCAACCTGATTTCTAACAACTTCCTGTACTTTACCTTGTGTTTTATTGATAGTATTTGCAGTCTGATGAATAAACTTGGAAAAGGACAAATTAAATATCAGAACCAGCAAAGCCAATATTATCGCTACAGTAAAAATAACTGCACCAGTCTGTCCGGCAACAGCTCGAAGTCCATAGGCAGTCAATCCTCCTATAAGGCCACCATTCCAAGAAAACTGTCCGGCTGCAGCATAAGAATCTCTCCCTGACTGCCATAATAAACTTATGGCTTTTGTTGCAGCATCAGAATCACTTGCAGCAGCAACCTGTTGGCGTAATGAATCTTTATCAGTAGTAAAAACAGCAATCAAAACAGCTCCAGAAAGCCAGAGCAATAAAACGGCAGTAAATCTTTGCCTTGTTATACTAATTCTTGACTCAAGAAAGTAATCAAGCGCCATATAAAGAAGAACCAATGGCAAAGCCAAAGCAGCAGTACCAAAAAAACCAAGACCTGAAGATCTGACAAACCCTCCCAGCCAGCCTGTTCTTCCTGCAGGCACATAAAAAATCACAGCTAAAAATACAGCCGCAGCAAAATAAAACAAGCCGTATATTTCTCTCTTTTTATCCAATGAGGTCATCTGTTCTCCTGTCAGCCTTCAATAAATCAGGCTGATGTTCTCTTAACCAACGTTCAGCCCGCATCAAACCAATCTGAGTTTTACCATCCTTAATCAGACCACGGTCTATCATCTCCAAAGCTTCAATCAAAGGTATGCTTCTATTTGTGAGGAATTCACCCTCATCGGGATTTGTTTCACCTTCGGTTAATCCGGTCGCAATATAAACAGTAAGAATTTCATCACAATAACCAGGAGATGGATAAATAGTAGCCAGCCAAGTTATACTGTCGGCTGTAAAGCCGGTTTCTTCTGTTAATTCTCTGGTTGCACAAACTAAAGGATCTTCTCCGGGTTCAAGTTTCCCCGCCGGTATTTCCAGGAGCATCATGTCATAGGGCTTTCGAAATTGCTGTACCAAATGAACATAACCTTTTTCATCAACAGGTACTATACAGGCTCCCCCTGAATGACGAACAATTTCTCTTCTTGCTCTTTGTCCATCATGCAATCTAACGGTATGCTCTTCAATTCTAAATACTCTGCCCTCAAAATGTACTATTTTATCTATGGTCTGTTCATCAAACATAATTAACTCCTGTTCTGCTTTATCTGAGCCACAGCCAGCTCATCACAACGATTATTATAAGGATTGTCAGAATGACCCTTTACCTTAACCCATTTTATATCATGAATCCTTGATTGTTCCAATAATTTCTGCCACAAATCAGGATTACTAACAGCCTGTCCTGCCGAATTACGCCAGCCATTACGCTGCCAGTTATCCAGCCACTTTTGATTAAAAGCCGAAACAAGATAGTTACTGTCACTGTAAAGAACTACATTGCAAGGTTGTTTTAGCTTTTGAAGAGCTTTTATTGCTGCTGTTAACTCCATTCGATTATTAGTTGTATCTGGTTCATAGCCACTTATTTCTTTTTCTGCACCATTTGCCATCAGGACAGCAGCCCAGCCGCCGGGACCTGGATTGCCTGAACATGCACCATCCGTATAAATTGACACTTCCGGTCTGTTTTTCATTATTATAAATATCCTCTCAGAGTAATTTTAATTGCCAAGCTCCTTTGATCTTTCAGCAGAAGCCTTTACAGCCTCTATAAAAGCTGATCTGACTTTATTATTTTCCAATACGGAAACAGCCTCTATTGTAGTCCCGGCAGGAGAGCAAACCTGATCTTTAAGCAGCCCTGGATGGTTTTTTGTTTCCAGAACAAGTTTAGCCGATCCCAGCATAGTCATGGCAGCCATTTGAATCGCAAGATCTCTTGGCAGACCCTGACGCACACCTCCGTCTGCCATTGCCTCCATAACCAGCATCATATAAGCCGGACCGCTGCCAGATAAACCGGTAACCGCATCCATTAATTTTTCCGGTATTTCAAAGGCCAATCCACAAGCGTTAAAAAGTTCCATAACCCATGTTTTCTGCTCTTTTGAAACATTATCGCCAAAAGTCAGGGCACTAACAGCACTTGAAACCAAAGCCGGTGTATTAGGCATAACTCTCACAAGTGCTTGATCATAAAAGCCCATTTCATACATCTGTTCCAAAGAAATACCGGCAGCAATAGAGATCACAAGTGCTTTTTTACTCATTTTACGAGAAATAAAAGCAGCAGCCTCAGCCATTATCTGAGGTTTAACAGCAAGCAGAACAGCATCATAACCTGATATTTCATCAATTCTTTCAACTGTCAGGGTATCACAACCTATTTCTTCGGCAAAAACCTCAGCCTTGCCCTGATCCACATCGTATACAGCAATATTTTTTATATTCTCAAAATTTCCGGCAAAAGCACGCACCAGTGCCTGTCCCATCTGCCCAGAACCAATAATAGCCAGCTTCATTTATGTGCCACCAACCTTCCTAAAACAATATCAATATAAATCCTACCATATTCGGAGCTTAACCGACATATATGAAATCAATCCTATCATATTATATACGAACTATTTTATTAATCCATTATTTTGAAAGTTATCTTATCATTCATTGACATGACGCCAATATTTTCGAAAAGCTAAAGGAGTCATTTGTTCACATTTTTTAAAAATAGTAATAAAGTAACTTGCCGGAATATATCCCACAGATTCTCCGATCTCTTCAACAGATAAATCACTTATAAGAAGCAATTCCTTGGCTTTACTGATTCTAATTTGCTGTAAATATGCCATGGGAGTCAAACCAGTCTGTTTGCGAAATAATTTTATCAAATAGTATTTATCTATATTACAAAAATCTGCCAGCTGCACAAGGTTAATTTTCATTGCCAGATTACATTCCATATATTTAATCGCCTGCAAAACAGCAAAATGATAACCTTCACCATATTTTGCCTGATTCATATCAAGCAAAACAGCTTCAGTTGCAAGCTCTAATAATAATTTAGAAACTATCAGCTCTTGTCTGAGACCGCGATCCTCCTGTAAAATCATCAACTCATCAAAAATATCCGCAATTTTGCTGGAAGGGTCAACTATTCTGACAGGGTTATAATCAAGCTGATCCTGATAAAGTGAAAGATACGACCTTATACCAGGCCCGTTAAAATGAACCCAATCGAAATCCCAACCATCATCACTGTCAGTCATATAAACATGTGGCATTATGCAATCTATCCACAAAAACTCATCTCTTTGGACACTATAGCTCTGATTATTAATATTCAGCTTTCCTTTGCCTGCCCTCGTATATATCATAAGAACAGAATCAAGGTCTTTTCTCTCCGTCAGATAGCCTGGCAAAGTTCGGAATCTACCTATTTCCTGAATATAAAAAAGGTTCTGTCTTGCCCAGCTTCCAGGAGTTGGACTTAAACGAACCGAATCACTGCGCCAATTAAGAGATGCTCTTATAAATTGAAGCAAATCTTCCATATCCCCCTCCTCAGCCATACTTAAAATTTAATTACCGGAAAAATTATTATTCTCTCCACTGTGGCCTTTGCAAACAAATTCTATCTTCCATTATACTATTATTTTTTAACTTCATGATCATTCCTATTATAGAAAAACAAGCTTGCGAGCAAAACAAGAGGCTGCCATATTAGTGTTAAAATAACAACTAATATACAGCCAATTGCCACTGCTACAAGAAAAAACCTGTCAAAATTCTTAATGCACTTCAACCTTCATAAGCCCTGTCAAAGCTTCAATTATAGATTTTAAGGAAAGAGCACCATTGTCAAAAATAATCTCCTGCTCATAACCTTCAATATCTCTAATCTGCATCACTATACGTTTATTTAAAATTTTACTCTTTGCAGTTACAGAGAGAATATCCTGCGGAGCAAGTCTTAAAAACAAACCATTTTCACTTTCCCGAAATAATCTTGATTCTTTTTCCATAGATCCAAGAATCACATTTGTAGGCTGAAAGTAAACCGCTGAATCTGTTACAGTAAGTTTCCCTACCAGTCTGATAGTTTTTGTTAAAAAATTAATTGTCCATTTGCCAACAATTTTTTCTTCTCCAAACACTTCCTGCTCACCTGACCTTTCAACTTAACCTTGTATATTCGCTTTTGGTATAAAATATTTCAATTCCAATTGTTGAGGCATCTATAACACGTACATCTGTTTCAAAAGATATTAAATCATTGTCAAAAACAGCCGACAATTTATTGCCATCTGTTTCCCATACGCCGGTATTAATCTGATCTATTTTCCAGTTTCCGGTTTTCCATGTTTCGATTGTGTCATCAGAATCAGGCTTGGCATAATAATAATCAATTTTTCCATCTTCATAGAATTCAAGAACAAGTCTTTCAACCATAACATTTGATTCAGGCCCCATCCAGACTCCAAGTAAAAACTCTTCAAGAGGTGCATTTGTATCTATAGTTTCTGTATTTTCAACAACTTCTGCTGTCTCACTTATATCAGTCTTTTCAGTAGTTGATTCAGCGGGTATATCAGATTCAAAAAGACTAAGCCTTAAAACAGTATGAAAAATAACATCGGCTGTACGATCATAAATATTGCCACTGCCCACAAGTGTCCATAAATCTTCATCATTAATATATTCAAAAGTACCTTCCCATTCAAAAGGGTCACCCCAAAGTTCACCGTATAATGCCAGACGGTCGTACTCCGCTGCCGCTCCAAGTTCAGGATGATTTTCATCTTCGATCATCAAAACACCGGTACCGGTATTATCGGCAGACAAAGACAGACGCAAAACACAGTCAAAAATAACATTTTCAAGATCTTTAAACTCTTCTGCATCGTCTCCAATAACCTCTGCTATAAGCATCGTACCAGCCCAATCACCAGAAAAATCTCTTGTATTGCTATTTAATGGTGTTGTCACCTCTTCTGAATAAACAACTTTAGCTTCTGAATCCGGTTTTGAAGTACTTTTCTCGCTGGAAGACTCAATAGTTGTTTTACCAGCAAGCATTGCACATCCAGAAAACAAGGCCAGCACTAAAATAAAAGCAATAAAAGCATATATTTTTTTCGCCAAAATATTCATAACTATACTCCATTCTTATTTAAAGCGAATGCTGTTAAGCATACCCTGAAGATCGGCATTATTAGCATGATCTTCGCCTGCAATACCAATCTCAATTCTATTACCATTATCTACGGCAATATATTTGGTCTGTGATGTGCCTGCAGCCGTAAAAGTAGTAACATAGAAATCTGAACCAAATAGTTCAACTTCTTCAGGAGATGTGCCACTATATTGATCAGCAAATTTTTTTGCCTCTTCCAGAGCATCCTGAGTTGATGGACGCACCCAAACTTCAATCACATTTGTACCTTGGTATGCCTGAACTCCTCCACTGATATCCATTTTGTTATAGCCTTTTACTACAGTCATAGTAAAGTGATCAGCCACAAAATCTTCTCCGCTTATTTTCTCATTTTTGCCGTTCTGATCAGAATCAACGTCTGATTTTTGTCCAGAATCGCAACCACCTATAAATGCCGCAGCAATTATTGTCACCATAATAAAAATAAAAATCTGCCAAAAACCTTTTTTTCTCAGAAACATCTTTACTTTCCTCCTTTGGTTTGATTATGCTTCTGATCCTAAAAATAAACTATCCAACCAGGTCTTATTTTTCTCTTCAAAAACAGTTTTTTAAACCCAAAACAGATATCACACTTTTAGGCAAAAGGATGATATTTGATAACTTATACCAATATCCTTATATTTTTCAGCAATATATCAAATTATATCTATAACTAAAACTTCTAAAATATAGATATACAGTCTGTATGTTAAATAACGATATTTTTAAATTATAGGAGGTATATGAAATGCTTATATCAAAAATCAAGCCAGAAAGAAAAGCAAAAATAGGGCTATACTCTGGTGGATTAAAAGCCTATTGGTCACAATTTCCAGGATTGCATGACAGATTAGTTGAATATGGTACATTCATCGAAAATAAATTATCCAATTGGTCGGAAGTAAGTAACTTCGGTCTTGTTGATTGTGAAGAAGCGGGCAGAGCAGCCGGTGAATATTTCAAAAAAGAGGATGTAGACCTGATTTTTTGTCATAGTGCAACATATGTCACCAGCGATAGCGTCCTTCCCATTCATCAGATTTGCAAAGCACCGGTAGTTGTTTTAAATCTGCAGCCAGCAGTTAAAATTAATTATGAAAAAACAAGCACCGGTGAATGGCTGGCTCATTGCGGAGCCTGTCCTGTACCTGAAATATCAAATGCATTTAATCGTGCAGGTATCACTTTCCGTATAATCAGCGGCATGCTTGGTTTAGATAAAACCCCTCAAATATCAATGACTGATGAATGTACAGCAGATCGCCCCGAAGCCAAAAGAGCATGGAAAGAAATAGAAGAATATGTTAAGGCGGCAAGTGTAAAAAGAACACTTCAATACAGTCGTTTTGGATTTTTGGGAAATTATTACAGCGGTATGCTTGATATGTACAGTGATTTCACACAACTGCAGGCAGCAACAGGAATACATACTCAAATACTGGAAATGTGCGATTTAAACGAACAGCTTAACCTTGTAACAGAAAAAGAAATTTTATCAAAAAAATCTGAAACAGAAAAAATGTTCCAGATCAGCGGTGATTCAACAGCTGATCCACTAGCCAGAAAACCAACAGAAGAACAACTGGACTGGTCATGCAAAGTAGCAGCAGCTCAGGAAAGGCTGGTAAAAAAATTCGATCTTGATGCCCTTACATATTATTATCACGGAGCGCCAGGCAACGAATATGAAAAACTGCAATCTGGTTTTATTGTAGGACATTCGCTATTAACAGCCAAAGGAATACCCTGTGCAGGAGAAGCAGATATCAAAACCAATATTGCGATGAAAATTTGTGATATTTTAGAAACAGGAGGCAGTTATTGCGAAATAGTAGTCCCTGATTATCAAGATGGAACTATCCTGTTAGGTCATGATGGTCCTTTTCATATCAAAATAGCCCAAGGAAAACCCATCCTGCGTGGAATGGGGTTGTATCATGGAAAACAAGGCAGTGGTGTATCTGTAGAAGCAAAAGTAAAAACAGGTGCAATAACTTTGCTGGGACTGACACAATTAGCCAATGGAGAATTAAAGCTTATAATCAGTGAAGGAATGTCTACAGATGGTCAGATCATGCAAATCGGCAATACCCAGACTCCAGTCAAATTCGACCTGGACATAGATTCTTACATGGAACGCTGGTTTGCTGAATCTCCTACTCATCATTTCGCAATGGCGGTAGGACACCATGCTTCCTTGTTCAAGAAAACTGCCGATCTGTTAAATATAAAAAGTGTAATAATATAAAATCTACCATTGTAAAAAGGGGCTGTCTCAAAACTGTTTGAAAGAACGTGAGAGACAGCCCCTTCGGCTAATAAAGCTATTAAAAGCAAAAGCCGGTTAATTTACGATTTTAGAACTAAAGATTTGAATTTTTCTTAATAAATATCTTTCCATTCGCCGATATTGTCTAGATCAAATTTGAATGGTTCACCAAGCAATACTTCGGTTCCGCCATCACCTGATGTAGCATCAACAACTTCTTTTTTGCCAAGACGTCCAGCCTCAAAAGAATCACCGACAGCACCTGTAGATGTTTCATCAACCATTGCTTTTAAAGTCATACCGGCAAGGTAACCAACATCAATTGGATTCCAGAGGAACATATAAGGACATGCTCCGCCTTCTACCATATATTCTGCCATTTCTGAAGGAAGACCAAGACCTGTAACAGCAATCTGATCTGTCAGACCTTCGTCTGTGATAACTTTTGCAGCAGCGGCAATACCAACTGTTGTAGGTGCAACAATGCATTTCAGATCAGGATATGTCTGCAATAAAGCTTCTGTTTCAGAAACACTCTTATCACGCAGATCATCACCATAAGCAACTTTTACCAGTTCCAGATCAGCATATTTCGGATCTTCCATTGTCTTTTTCATGTTTTCGATCCATGTATTCTGATTTGAAGCAGTTGAGGTAGCAGACAAGATAGCAAATTGTCCAGAACCACCTGTCAGATCATATGCAGCTTCTACCAGTGCAACACCGATAGCTACAGGGTCAGCCTGATTAACATGTGTTAAACGGCTTTCAGGATTAACTGCTGAGTCAAGCGAAATAACTTTAACGCCTTTTTTTGTTGCTTCAGTCAAAGCTGGTTGTAAAGCATCATAGTCATTACCTGCAATCGCGATACCGGCAACACCCTGGTTGACGAGCTCGTTGATCATTGCGATCTGATCTTCAGCTGAAGGATTAGCAGGAGCTTTTAATACAGGATTGCCGTCAAAAGATTTGACTGCTTCTTCAAAGCCTTCTGCCTGCTTCTCGTTATAAGGATTTCCTGTGTTTTTAACGATCAGTGCATAATCATTAGATGCCTCATCTTTGCCACCACAGGCTGCCAGCACACTAAGTGCCATTACCATGACCAATACGATTGCCATAATGCGTTTGAAATTTTTCATGGATTCTTTCCTCCTTTTTTTTTGCGGTTATCCGCGCACTTTATTACAAGGCTTCTTTGCCTAGTAAACACAATAGGGAATGTTGAATTTTCCTAGCATAAATTTTTGTCTTCTGATTTAATTTTAAAAACTCTTCTTATTTACGTTCTGCCAAGAGTTTTTCATGAAGCAGTTTTTGTCTTCTACGTTCTTTTACTTTAGCTGCTATATTTGGAGTCATAACCGAAATTACCAGCAGCATACCAATAATTATCATCAGAACCTGAGCACTTATATTTACCAGACCCAGACCATATTTAAGAAGTCCGATTATGAAAATAGAAATTATTGCTCCGCTTATACGGCCTTTACCACCACTTGTACTAATACCACCAAGCACAACCATAGAGATTATATCCAGCTCATATCCAAGAGCAACATTAGGTCTGGTAGATGACATTCTGGAAGTTAGGAAAACCGCTGTTATACCTGACATAGTTCCAGCCAGCGTATAAATCATAAGTCGCATTTTTTCCACTTTTATACCTGAAAAACGACTTGCTTCCCTATTATTACCAATAGCATATATTCTGCGTCCAAATTTTGTCTTATTAAGTACATAAGTAAAAATCACCGCGAAAACAGCAAAACAGATAAGAATAAACGGTACAGGACCAATACTGCCCCAACCAAAATACTGAAACCATGTAGGGAAACTGCCGGCAGCCTGATCTTCCAGTATTACATATGCCAGACCTCGGTACATAGTTTGCGTGGCAAGAGTCACAATCATTGGTGAGAGCTCTTTGAATCTGGTAAGCACAAATCCGTTTATAAAACCACAAATCGTTGCTGTTCCTATACCAATCAGGATAGCAACTACCATTGGCACTCCCGCTCCGGCATTATAAGAAACCCCTATCATTACCGAAGATAAAGCAACAGTTGCAGCAACAGAAATATCAATTTCTCCAATCAGGATAATCATAGCCATCGGGAAAACGACAAAGGTTTTATCCATAAAATCCCTGGTGGCACCTAATACACCATTCAAACTATAATAAGGAGAAATAATAGCGTTAAAAATATTTACTATTATAAAAATTAAAAACAAGATCGCTTCCCAGCGCATAAAATATTTTTTTATAAAATCCATTTTATCATTGCCCGCAGCAGGAAGCTTAACAGTTTTATTATTCATCAAATATGCCTCCTTTGCAGATTTCTCTTATCAACAGTCCGTTTTACCAATACATTAACAATGATTGCGAACATAATTATGAAACCATATATTGCATCCTGCCAGAACGGAGAAACTCTAAGCAAAGGCAAAGCATTGCGTAAAATACCTAGCAAAAGAGTGCCAAGAGCAACACCAGGAACCTTGCCTGAACCACCCTGGATGGAAACACCACCAAGCACACAAGCTGCAATAACATTCATTTCGAAACCCTGAGCAGTATCTCCTTGTGCAGAAGCAAATCTTGAAACCCACAATATACCACTAAGGCCTGATATACCGCCCATAATCGTATAAACCAGAATTTGAATATTGTCG
The DNA here is from genome assembly GCF_900002895.1 of Ercella succinigenes. NCBI lineage: Bacteria > Bacillati > Bacillota > Clostridia > Eubacteriales > Oscillospiraceae > Ercella > Ercella succinigenes. Next base: position 65,220 of record NZ_CDHP01000020.1, read on the forward strand.
ACATTGGTACCACTGATCTTTGATGCCTCGTAGTTGCTGCCAACAGCATATATTCTGCGTCCCGTCCTGGTCCAGTTCAAAAAGAAATATCCACTTAGGAATATAATAATTGCTATCCAGATAAGACTGTTGATACCCAGAAATCTGTAAAAAGCAATAGCCTTAAAAGAATCACTCATTTGATGAGCACTTACCCAGGCACCTCCTGCAATGATGAAAGTCAAACCTCGATAAACGTTCATCATACCCAAGGTTGCAATCAGCGGCAGGACTCCACCTTTACCAACAAGCAAGCCATTTATGAAGCCTGCAGCCAAACCTACTGAAATACCAATAGCTACAGCAATAATTGCAGAAGAATCAGGATTGTTTCTGACAAAAAGACCTGCAGACATTCCTGACAAAGCCAAAGTAGCACCTATTGAAAGATCAATACCACCTGTAATAATGACCATCATCATCCCTACAGCCAGAATACCCATGATACAGGCATTTATTATCATATTATTCAAATTGGAAACAGTAAGAAACTGAGAATTTCTAAACTGAATAAAAATCGAAAGAAGAATTATAAATAATACCAGACCCAGATCCCTCAGACGACTTATATTGAGGGTACGCACCATTTCCTTATCTTTTTTAACCACGGTGTTCACCTCACATTTCCACTTTTTTCTTAGTCACAGCAGCCTCAAGCAACTGTTCCTGAGTCGTATTTGCGTCTGTAATCAAAGTGATTCGTCCTTCATGCATTACTATTACTCGATCACTCATACCGAGAACCTCAGGCATTTCAGAAGAAACCATCAAAATACCATAACCATCTTTCGCCAATTCTCTCATAATCTGATAAATCTGATATTTAGCACCAACATCGACACCTTTTGTTGGTTCATCCATAATGATAAGTTTAAGATCAACAGCCAAAAGCTTAGCTACAATGATTTTTTGCTGATTACCACCTGACAAAGAACTAGCCAGATCTTTTACACCCTGACACTTTATATTTACTAATTTAGAAAGACGTTCAGCAACTTCATTTTCTTTTTGCTCATCAACCGAAAGCTTTTTACCATACATATCAAGATTAGCAAGTGTAATATTCTTCTCGATACTCCAATTAAGTATAAGACCTTGTTTCTGACGATCTTCTGGCAAATAACCAATACCATACTGCATTGCACTTAGCGGATCAGTTATTTTCATTTTTTCACCAGAAAGGAAAATCTCGCCACTATCATAATTATCTATACCGAAAATAGCCTGACAAACTTCACTTCTTCCAGCACCAACAAGGCCCGTAAGAGTTACTATCTCACCTTTTTTAACATCAAAGGAAATATCGGCAAAAAAGCCTGTCCTCGAAAGATCTTTTGCTTCAAAAATGACTTCAGCCTGCGGTTTGGAAATTGCAGGAGGATACATTTCTGATAATTCACGTCCAACCATGGCATTAATCAGCTTCGAATTTGATATTTCGCTAACCGGCCAGTCACCTATATATTTTGCATCCCTAAAAACAGTAACATGGCTTGCCAGACGGTATAAATCCTCAAATCTGTGAGAGATAAATATTATAGATTTACCCTCATCCCTGAGTTGCTCTGTAATTCTGTACAATTCTTCACATTCTCTATTAGTAAGAGCTGCAGTAGGCTCATCCATAATAATAATATTAGCATTAGTTGAAAGAGCTTTTGCAATCTCTATAATCTGCTGCTGTGCAACACTAAGAGCACCCATCATCATACGCGGATCAATCTCTGAACCAAGCTGCTTCAAAAGATTTTCAGCCTTGCTATGCATTTTTTTCCATTTAAGGATACCTGCTTTACTTAAATCTTCATGTCCCATGAAGATATTTTCCGTTACAGTCAAGTCAGGAAAACATGTAACATGCTGATATATAGCAGCTATACCCATAGCTATAGCCTCTTTTGGATTTCTAATATCAACTTTTTCACCATGCAGAAATATCTCTCCCTCATCTGCCTGATGAACACCTGTTATTACTTTAATAAAAGTCGATTTACCAGCTCCGTTTTCACCCATCAAGCCGTGTATCTGACCTGGTTTAAGCTGAAAATGAACTCTATCAAGTGCTTTTACACCTGGAAAAGTCTTTGTTATACCTTTCAGCTCTAAAACAAATTCTTCCACTTACTTCCCCCCTCTTTATTGTTCAGTCCCTGTCGCCAGATCTTCCCTGGCTAACAAGCTTACTTTTACATATATTTCACGATTGGTCTCATCGTCAAAACTGATTTCTTTACCTTCAAGAATCCTATCAGCAAGCATTGCTGTAATTCTTCCCATTTCTCCAGGATTCTGCATAACTGTTGCCTGCATCAGCCCTGCCTGTATAGCATCAATTGCTATCTGATCACCATTAAACCCGACTACTAGAATGTCATCTCTTCCCATTTCAGCAAGTGCATTCGCTGCTCCCACAGCCATAGGATCATTTTCTGCGAATACAGCTTCTATGTTCGGGTATTCTTCGATTATCTCTTTCATCTTTATATAACCGTCTTCCTGTCTGGAAAAAGCTGTCTTTTCGCTTACAACATTAAATCCTCTTGTTTCAATTGTATTTCTATAAGCCATGCCACGTCTTGCGGCATATATTGCAGTTGGTTCACAAGCAAGTATTGCAACCTCTCTGCTGCCATTGCTATCTTTTAGGAAAGAAGCAGTATAATCAGCTGCAAGCTGCCCGCCCTGCCAGTTATCTGAAACAACAATCACATCATAATTGGAATTGCCACCACCTATATCATTAACTATTACAGGAATACCTTTTTCATGTGCCTGCTCAACCAAAGGTGCCAGCACATCAGGATTGATAGGGGAAACAATTATGGCATCTGCCTCTCTTCTTATTAATTCCTTAAAAGTTGCAATTTGTTTTGTTTCATCGCTTTCTTGATCAAAAGCAATATACTCATAACCTAATTTATCTACTTCATGCCTGATGCCAACTTCCATAGAAGAAAAGAAATCAAGAGAAAGATTATATCCCGTAAAGCCAATAACACCTTTCATATCTTCCTGTGTACTATTTTTTTGACAAGACATCAAAGCCACTAAACTGCTTAAAAGCAAAATAATTATTACGAACCAGACAAAATTTTTGTTTTGAGTAAAAAATTTTTTCATTTATATTTTTCGCATCTTCTTTCTAATTTTGCTAACTGACCTAAAACAATTTCCAGCTTTTTTCGAAAACAATCTCTAAAAACCATTTTGAAATTCGTTTTCCCTATGTATACAGTGTAGCCGAATTTCAAAAGAACAAAAGAACACAAACAAAAGAACATTTCACTTTTAAGATATTTGACCACATTATATTTAAACTTGCTTTTTATAATCAGATAATTTATATTTAATTTTACCGATATACTTTATTTTTTAAGATATTAAGCATAAAAAGATAGCTAATTGCAAAACAGCAAGCAGGTGATGATTTTTGAAAAAAAGAAGCAAAAAATCTAATAATGCTGTTACTTTTAACAGATTAAAAAAGAGAATAACAATAACTTTTATAGTTATCTGGACAATATGTCTTGTTGGCTTTTTTGCTTTAACATGGCAAAATCAAAAAAATCAGCAACTAAACCTGCTTGAACAAAGTCTGCTGCAATCACAAATTCAGACAGATAATATATATAGAAGAATACAAAATCTTAGTAACAAACTAATAAGGGATCCAGAAATTGCCGCATGGCTGTATAGCAGAGAAGACTCTAGCCAGTCAAGACAAAATATTACCAGAACACTGGCTCACTATAGTTCAACAAATGACGATTTAATCAGTTATGTTGGTGCGTTCAACAGTTATATTGAGCTATATCTTACTTCTAACGGTGTCACACCGTTAAGTACTCTAGGCAATCCTGCCGGCATTGAACAATTTAGCTTCAGACCACGAGAGATAATACCAGAAAGAACAGCAGCTAATCAGTTTAATACTGTTTCCAACAGAATGCTGACTTTTTATACAAGAGTAGACTCTGATCCACAAAGAACAAATCAAGGACTTATTGTAGTAAATGTCACACATAATATTTGGCAAGCACCACAACAGCGAATGGTTGATGATAGTACATATTTTCTAATTAGTGAAAACGGCATAGTTCTGAGCAGTTCAGATGAAGAAAGATTTATTACAGACCTTTCATATGACCCTGACTTTGTACCTTTTTTTCAGAGCATTGCCCAGACACCTGTAAGTGGTGGGAAAAATCCATCAGGATATGCCAATATAAATATTGATTCTGAAAACAAATTTCTGGTATGGGTAAGATCAGAGCAAACAGATTTAATATCTCTTAGCCTTTTCTCTTATCGCAATTTATTATGGCTAACAATTTTTCATTTCTGGCCATGGGCACTTACTTTTACTTTTTTCATCATTATAACCGGAGCGTTTACCCTGCTTTTAATCAGGAATTTTAATAAACCAATCCAAAAACTAGTTCAGTACATGTCCCCTGCTCTTATGGCAAAAGCCAAAGGGCAGAATCAGAAACTGCCTTCTGCCGAGTATGAACTAATCCAATCAGCGATTCTGATAGGAGAAAAATCAGAGCAGATAGCAAATGAGAAATATTTATTAGATATTATTGAAGGAAGAGAACTAAAAGCTGCAGAAAAAACCATGCTTATGCCTGATTTACTAAAAGAAGGACCTTGGCTGATTCTTTTATGCAGATTTGATAACTATATCAAGCTTAGCCAAGAACATCCTTCTGATATGGAAAGCTATCGTTTTATGATTATAAACGTCACTCAGGAGCTTCTGTCGGACAACTTCACCTGTGAAGGGATTATTACAGCCGAAAATGAGTTGGCAATAATAATAAAGCTTGAAAGCAGCCAAAAACCTGAAAATATATCTTCCGCACTTATTCAGGCGCAAAAATATTTGCGTCAGTATTTTGGTTTTTCTGTAAGTTATGCCTGGCTGGAGCCATTTACTAATATAAAAAGTATGAATGAATTCACCAGCAATACACGTAAACTTTTTGGATTGAGATTGATTAAAGGCAGATCTTTATTAATTAATAGTGATTATGTCATTAATAATAGCAAAAAAATCAGATATCCGGTTTCAGCGGAAAGACACATTTTAGAAGCCATCAATCTCAAAAAAACAGAAGCAGTTGAAGAAGGAATTGACTTTTTTATCAAAAATATCACAGGCGGCTACAGTCCGCGTATAATAGATTATATAAATCAATTAACCTTCTCAGTTTTCAAACAAGTAGATCATACTATAGAACTACAGGATTCTGATTATGAGAATTATGTCGATACAGTAAGAATTATCAGTCAATGTGATGATGTTGCAAATATAAGAAAACTGCTTTTAAACTTCTGCCTCGAATTAATGAATCTATCTGAGACAAAGACAAAGGATTCTCTGCAGCAAAAACATGATCAGCTAATATACGATATCAGAGCATACCTTTCAGATAATATGTCAGATCCCAATTTATCTTTAGAATCAACGGCAGATAGCTTTAATCTCTCAGCAGGTTATCTTGGCAAGATATTCAAAACTTCTACCGGAGAGAATTTTAGCCACTATCTGATCAATCTGCGCCTTAATGAAGCCTCACGATTACTTACAGAAACATCTTTACCGGCCTACAAGGTCTGCGAAAGGATAGGTATGACAAATGTGACCTATTTTTCGACACTTTTCAAAAAACATTTAGGCCTCTCTCCTACCCGCTACAGAGAAAAAATATTCAGAGAAAACAATATCTCTACTTGACATATATAAGACCTAATGTTAACATTATTTTCGCCCCTAGGGGAGTGGCTCAACGGTAGAGCAACGGTCTCCAAAACCGTCGGTTGCGTGTTCGAATCGCGTCTCCCCTGCCAAAAGAATCACCTGTTGATTTTTGTTAAATCAACAGGTAATTTTTTGTTTTTTACTTAATCAGGGTTATTTGAATTAATCCACAAATTTGCCAGATGCAACGCTCCTCGAAAGCCAACAAAAGGAGGTTCATAAGGATAAATCCGCCACTTTGTATCAGGATTGGAAATTTGCATATCTGTGTTTTTGCCACTCCAGGCCAATGCTTCGCCACTAGCCATAAGCCAGCCTTTATCATGAGCAAAAACCACTTCACTCCAATCTTCTTCTGTTAAATACGGAATATCTTCATCTCCCATATCCGGGCAGTCACACCAGCAAACGCCCTTGGAAAAAGATAATTCATCGCAGCCATATGACAAAATTCCTTTTACAACATCTGCATGACCACCTAGTGACAAAGTTGCCGACTCTGGAAAAGAACGAACAATCCGCCTAAAATTAGGAATGATCTCTGCCAGTCGTCCAAGCGAAGTGCCCTTTTCATCTATTAAAAATTCACTGTTAATCTCTATATCAAGAAGCTGTGCTATTTTCATAAGCCATTTTGTGGTTCCCTCTATGCCATAGGGTCTTCCCACCATATACGGAATACCAAACCGCTTTTTCATTTCTCTACCAGCCTCTTTTCCCTCTTGCCGCACAATAAGATTTATATGGGCTCCACCCATACATTCAATATCCTCAACTGTTGTATCCGAAGAGAGAATACACAAAGGCTTCATATTAAAAGCGCCCTTCATGATACGAATTATTTCTTCTGCGTCAGCTTGAAATCGAAACAAATCGGCACAGGAACCAATCAGATTAAAGGTTGGAAGAGTTGTTCGTTTTACCTCCTTAGGCAACATTTTTACTAGCAATGTAAGTGCTTCCTGTACTCCTTGATGTTGTACTCTGTCAAATCCTCCACAACCAAACGAAACGAAACGAATATCAGGATATTGCGCTTGCAAACCTTTGCAGATAGCAGGTATATCGATCCCAATAACCTCTGGAATCGAGGAAGGCGTCAAAAAGATTACACGAACTTGATCACGCTTAATAACATTCTCTACAACTTTTTCCAACCTTGAAGTATCTCCCAGCGCGATATCAGTTTCATTAATATGGGTAGAGTACAATTTACAGGCGTTATATACACCTGCTCTTTTTAATGTTACCCCTGTATATAGCATATGTCCCATACAACCAAATTCAATAATTGCAGCATTACGGATAGTAGACAGTGTCCATAAAACGCCCATACGTCCCGATGGAACGGGTTTAAATCGATGTAGTCCCATATATCTCTCCTTTTGAAAAATAATTTGAATCATTTACTGCAGATAATAGTCGTTTTAAAATAGCTGTTGTCCGCCCATAGCCTACCTGTCCATAAAAGTCAAACATGTCCATCACCCAAGGAAACGTATCATTTCTGGAATACATGTAGCAATAATCAGAATGGACTGAGCTCCTGCTTTCTCCATTTTTTTAGAGCCTCCATAACACCATCTCGACACCCAAACACAACTTCTCTCGAATCCAGAGCATAAAGCCAATGAAGTTCACCTTTTTCACCTTCAGGATAAGGGCTGAACAATCTGGAATGAGTTGTACATTCCGGCATTCCAACAAGAAGTGAGGAAAGACCTTCAATATTTTCGATAATCACAGAAGCCATACGCATAGGACAATGTGATCCTGGCGATACATCCGGCGTGAGGAAGGGAATACCTTCCCCGCTTCTAATTTCAGATAATGATTTTAATTGAAGCAATGAGCTTATCATGATTCCGCCTCCAATAACAGTTTAGCAAGCCGTTTATAATGTAAAGCCATATCGGAATCAGGGAAAGATGATGTTGTAAAACACTCAACAAGTTGGTTCAATGCAAAATCCATTGATTCAAAAATGTTGATGGGTATGCCTGTGGACGAACTGGATGAACTGGCACAAAGTGCTCTGTCTGAATTGGCAAATATATTAACCGCCAACGCAAGTATAAGCTTCTCAAAAATTGGCGTAGATACAAATATTTCGACACCGACGCTTATATACGGTGAGGATTTTACAGTCAGCGTTAGTGTTCCCCGATATATATGTGTTGAAATGCTAGCAGACGGACTTGTTTTTATTATTAATGTTGCTTTAAGAAAGTCGTAGTATAGCTTTGTGTTTACCCGGATCATTCTAGATGATAGCGAAGTCAGGTCTTATATTCAGCACAAGCTGGATTTTGCTGGCGATGCCTCTTCTATTATTGATCCGGCTGTCAATAACTTGCCAGATCATCAATAATCTTCTGTTTGAATGCTTTTATCAGACTATAAGTATTATGCCCGAATATAATGATAAGCATGATCGAAGAAGATAGCAGCAAGTATCCCCAAATAATACTGCTATTTAATTGATAAAAGTCCATTATCGACTGCGCAATAAGTCTGAACATCAATAAGAATACCAGGATAGAACAGGCGACAGCAGTAATAAGAACAGTCATATCTTCCAGAAATCTGATTTTAAGTGCTGATGACAATGATTCACCCAAAGCCCTTGCCAGTGCAGTTTCACGTCTGCGTTGAAAAAAGTCTGTACGGACAATACTGAAAATACTGATAGTACAAAGCAAAACTATTATAATAATTATCGAAAAAATAGTCATTGTCTGAATGGTGTTATTATCTTTGGCACTGCCGGTAATAAGGGTATTATCCTGCATGAAATAGCCTAATTCACCTCTGTTTTCAGTCAAAAATTGTCCGATTTCATCCTGTTCTCCAGGAAATGCATCAATAAACATCACTCTATTGTATCCTTGAGTGATATATTCTAAAAAAACTTGTTCAGGCATATAAACAATTGTATCAATACTATTTTCCAATGGTCGTGTACGTGTTTTGCTAAGAACACCTTGAATCGTAAGCAATATACTATCTTCGCTTCCGAATTCTGGAAATATTTTCAAATGATTACCAGCTGATAATGTTGTAATTGATACTATTCTTTCATCGTTTGAGTTGCTTTGATCTACATAACTAAAATCATTATTGCCATCTTGCAGACTTGTGTCAGATTCGCTAGTCAATATAGCAATATTGGTGATCAGACAACCCCCTGATCTCTCAAAATCACTAAACGGCATCAACTTACCGTCAGGATCCAAGTCATTATACAAGGATTCATCTATAGAACAAATGGACATACTTCTTAGTAAATTAGCATTACCTATCTTTAAAAAATCTATTATCTCAGGAGTAAGATGCTCGTTGGGAATTTCAACATTTCTATTGCTAGTATACATAACAACTTTGTTTTTAACTGGAGGGAAAGCAGACAGCAGCTGTTCAGTGTTATCTTGCTCAGGCGAAAAAATAACAACAAAATCTGAATCAAATCCTCTTAATGCCCGTTGTGATTCATTCCACAAAGTTGTACCAATAGATAGGCCTAAAGTCAAAACGGACAAACTTATTATCAAAGCGATAACAGATAAAGTTGTACGAAATTTCTTGCGAGCTAAACCACGCCACGCAACTGCTAAACTGTTTGATAAACGCCCCACCAGATCAATAAGATTGGAATTATTAGCCTTATACTCTGATACACTTAAGCCAGATTGAAAGGCTTTCACAGGTGCATGCGAATAAGTTGTTCTGGCTGTAGCAAGCGCTAATAATACATTGATAACAAATGTGATCAGCACAGTTATTGCGACTACATGTGGCTGAATGACTATATTTATATCGCTAAACTCAGATAGTTTCAATACTCCGATTAGTCTACTAACTGAATCTGCAGCAGCATAGCTTAACAGTACACCTATAACAGAACTGCAGGCAGCTGTCATAACGCTCTGAAAAACAAAAATCAAATAAATATGTGTTTTACCTGCACCTACCATCCTCAGAAGACCTATTCTCTTTTTCGATTCATGTACCGTCATCAAAAGATTGTTTAACATCGTACCAGAACATACTATTACTAAACCTACTATGAAGAATATTCCTCCATAAGCTATTGATTGAAAATAATCTGACTGTTCTATAGACATAAATGCATTTGTCAGAAATTCATTTGGAACAATTTGTTCCGGCATAAGAGAAAAAGTCTGGCTTAGCTGTCTAGTCATCTCATCAAGCTCTGCTTGAGTAGCAGCTTTTGTTTTTAGCAAAAATATACTGTTTTCGTCATAGTTAGAAGTACTAACTACGCCTGATGATACAAATACTCCTGAAGATCGGTCATATCCAGATAATATACCGCTGACTTTGTATTCGCGAGTAATCGTCTCAAAAAATTGTTCCGGCCCTTCAACTTGCTGCGAATGGATTATATTGCCATCTTCAGCTATTCGTTTACCAAGTTCCAAAACAACGGTATCACCTATTTTTATATCACCATTCTGAACACTTTTACCATTAAGCATGAAGTTTGATGATAGGACTATTTCATTTTCTTTTCCCGGCCAATGGCCAGTTTTCAGTTGATGCTGGAGCATATCAAATGAATTGGTATCACAACCTTGCAGCGCCATCAACCAATGTGTCGCAAACGCCGCACCTGGTCCTTCCTTTTCCGATTCGGTTATTGCGTCCAGTCTTGCCGTCCAAACTGTTTGCACCTGTCCTACATCCGTTATATTAGAATTTTCCAGAAGTTCTTCCCTGCTTATTATGTCGGTACTTTCGATTTTTATATCCCATCGTCCACCATATGTATATGCGTTTTCTATGAGCATGTCATTATAGCTGAAAAAAACAGATATAATCGAAATAGCAAAAAACATAGTGATCGTAATTCCAAGCATCATCATCAGACTTCTCTTTAGATGACGCCTAAACAGCTTGATTGATAGTTTAATTATAGTATTCATATCAGGCCATCACTTTCCTGTCCGCTATGATCTTGCCATCGCTCATCTCAATTAATCTTGATGCATGTTTAGCAATGTCCAGATCATGAGTAACAAGAACAAGTGTCTGCCCATATTTCTTACAACAGGCAATAATTAATGAAATAACTTCTTGCCCTGTCTTTGAGTCAAGATTGCCGGTTGGCTCGTCAGCTAGAATAACAGCAGGCTTCATTATAAGAGCACGCGCTATTGCTACTCTTTGTTGTTGACCGCCAGACAGTTGATGCGGAAAATGTGTCATTCTATCTTCTAGCTTCAACGCAGAAACAATCTCTTCAAAATATTCTAAATTAGCCTTTTTACCGTCAAAAATAAGAGGCAGCAAAATATTTTCCCTAACAGTTAGTTCTGGCATCAGGTTATATGCTTGAAATATTATCGATACCTGCTGGCGTCTGAATTTTGCCAGATCTTTTTCCTTCATAACATTTATTTCTAGATCGTTGAAATAGTATTTACCTTCTGTGGGGCAATCTACAGTCGATAACATGTTAATCAAGGTTGTTTTACCGCAACCGCTTTTACCCATAATGGCTACTTGTTCATTTGTGTCTATGTCTAAGTTTAATTCGTTTATAGCCATGACCTTTGGCTCTGTTTCTCCATATGATTTGGTGATGTTTTCCAATCGAATCAACATATGTCCTCCTTAGATTACTGAGAACCCGGATTACAATCCGAGCTCTCATAGATCATATTATGTCATGCTATTTATAATCCCAAGATCCAGAGGTTGTATCTGCAATTCCGATAGTGTTTGTCCACATTTCTATCCAAACTAATTGCCCAGAGTACAAATTAACACCAGTATATGCTCCTAACCAAGTTGATGAACCTTTAGGTGCTGAAACAATAGGATTACTGTAAATCATTTGACCATCGCCAATTCGGGCTTTAGTTCGACATTTAATAGCTTTCAAAACACCTGTTTCATAATCAGGATGTATGTATGACCCATTTGTATTAGTAGTTTTTGAAACTGGTCCGATTAATACAACAGAACCGTTTCCAGGTAATGATCTTGAGAAATAAGCTGTTCCAGCGGAAACAAGGGATGAAATAACTCCTATCGTCAATAAAACAATTAACAAACATGCTCCTATCTTTTTCATAATCGTATCCTCTTTTCATTTTGATTTTAGTCTCTTATTTCTTTTCCAAAAACACTCACTCATTGCGCAAAAAGTAAACAGCTTAATTTATCAATAAACAACAAACCGGTTTCGTTTCGATACTTCAACTCTATCACACAAAAAAAAAAATGTAAACTAATAACAAAGATAACTAAGATAACAATTACAAATAATTCACATAAATATTTTCATATTTATCTATTCATACTTCAAAACAATATCAGCGTTATTAATAGGGTACATAAATTCCAGGATCGTGTATCTGATATTCAGTTTGTATTTATCTGCTCCGATTAATATTGACAAAAAAAATACAACATGTTAACCTTTTGCAATAATTTAATATTATTCAAGTGTTCCATATGGCGTCAAGCTTTATGGAAAGAATAGTGAATCGGGTGAAAATCCCGGACGGTACCGCCGCTGTAAGCGTTGAAGATAGTAGCTCATGATGAAAGTCAGTCACTGGGAACCCGGGAAGGCCGAGCACTGTTGCCGGAGATAATCTCCACAGACGCAAGTCAGAAGACCTGCTTGAGTATGTTGCATTGCCTGCGATTACAGGCTTTTGCTTGTTTTTCACGGAAATACGGCTGTGGCTTTTGCCACAGTTTTTTTGCGTTTAAACAGTTTCGCTAATATCTGCTGAAAACAGCTCTAAGAAAGGATTAATATATGAATATCAGTATCAATATCATAGGAAAGATTCACAGTCCATATGGAGATAGATTGTCTGCTCCAAGGCAGGGATTTCTTTCTGAAGAAAAAGTAAAAATTGAGATTTTCCCTGAATTTGCAGAAGGTCTGCACACACTTCAACCTGATCAGAAAATCGTTGTACTTTATTGGGCAGATAAGGCTGATCGAAATATTTTACAAACAAAAACACCTTTCGGGCCGGAAATAAAAGGTGTTTTCGCTACACGATCCCCGGCGCGACCTAACCCTATAAATTTATGCGAAGCGGAAATAACTTCTATAGAAAACAATATTTTGTTTGTAAAAGGGTTGACGCACTAGATGGTAGTCCCCTGCTGGATATTAAATCATTAATAAGACGGGAAAAAAGCAAAGCAAATAGACAAGGCAAATCCTGCACCGGCATTCAGTCCCATCAAACCGGAATCCGCCATAGGATTACGAGTTATCCCTTGCATAATGGAACCAGCCACAGCCAAAGACGGTTTAACGGCAATGGCGCAGTTGGTTCTGCCAACGGTATTAGCAATAAATATATTGAAATAATCATCACACCATAAGGTACAGATACAACCAAACTATCAAGAAAATTCCATAAAGTTAAACCGATATATTTTTTGTTTCACCAAAAGTTATGGTTTTGAACCATTCCCTGAACTTTTTCATATTAATTGTTCTCCCTTCCGAATCGTCCAACTATCCCTCCGCTCATTGGCGGCAATCATATTATCATAAGGCTTGCTGGATTTTCACTTCATTTTCTGCATCTGCATAAGCTGTAGCCTCATCAAGAATTACAATTGGTGTGTCCTTGAGAAAAACTCGCGCAATTGCTATGCGTTGCTTTTCGCCGCCGGAGCCGTGGTATAGTGCAAAAGAAGCTCCCGAATTACTCCGTAAATTGTGAAAAAAGGAACAAGTCTTGCTGCTGAAGATACCCCGGACAGAAGACAAGCAACTATTAGTTTATTCTTTTTTTGTCCAGCTAATTCAAAAAGTCTGGAAATGCCTGTTTTTTCTTTTTGTACCTTATTTCTTTTATTCATTTTTATCTCCTTTCAAAAAACAAGTTAGGCATGGCTGACTGCGCACCAAAAAAATTTCTCTTATTAACCTTGTTCGAAAATAAGAGAAAACAAAAGACTGTATAGATGGTTCAAAGTTCTATCAAAAGCGTCTGCATGCAGGGTTCCTTTATTGAACATCGCAATAGCCATAAGCTTAACCAGATTGGCAACCACTTTATAGTCTATATCCTGCCGAATACCTTCGATATGATCAAATAAGCCACGCATAACGACAGATTCTGCATCAGGATTAATTTGGTATTCCTCAGGTAAAGCTGCACATAATTTAGCCTCATCTTCTGCTGTTAGATACTGATAAATGCTGTCTTTGCTAAAAATAATTCTCCTTAAAAAGGTCTTTGCCTCCTCAGTCGTGATTTTTCCCCGATCTCCCAGCACATCCATAAAATACTGTTTAGCTTTGTCTCTTTGATATTTGATTATTTCATAAACAAACATTTCCTTAGATGGGAAAAAATTATAAAAAGTACTCTTTCCAAGGCCAACCGCCTGTGTCACTTTTTCAACGGAAGCATGTGTCATACCATGTTCCTTAATAAGCAAGAACCCTGCATCAAGCATTTTTATCCGCACTTCTTCTCTTTCCTGTAGCGCGAAAATTTTTGGTGTCATAAACAATCCCTCTTTTCCGGAACATTATTAAAAATTAAGCGACTATTATTAAATAATATTCTTTTTTTTGATTCTAATTGTTTATTTATGAGTTGTCAAGTAATAATATTTTTTACAATTTTCAAAGCTTTTAACATATAATAAAAAAATGGAAACAATAAACGATTTTAAAAAGCATTTATTATATCCAGCCAGTTTCAGGCGTCATCGCCTACCATTGATGTTTCTGGCAATGTTGCCATCTTTTTTTCTTGATGGCCTTTTTATTTATTCAATTTTGACGCCAACAACTTTTTATTTACTCCCTACAGAGATTAATACTTTCAGCGAACTTCTATCACCTTTTGCCGCCAATTTTTTGCTGCTCAAAGCTCCGGCTATTTATTATTATGCCAAACTCAAAGCACAAAGACTTGAGAGCTACATTCTTGTAGGAAAAAACCAGGTTATTTATAGACGGAACAAGCGTGCACCTTTTGCTAAGATTGACTATGGTTATACATATCATGACTATATACATTTTTTAGAAATAAAATCTGTATACCGCAAAACAAGTGGCGCTATTGTAGTTCAAGGTAAAATAATTATAGAAAGAAAGCTTCCCGGTTACGAAATGACAAGTAACAAATGGATCAAGAGCAAATTTGTCATACCGCCCTATTTTTCAGACACAGACAGCATCTATAATACGCTCAGCAAATTAATGAAAAATCAAATTTGAAAATATTTTTTCAATTTTTATTGACACACACTAAAAGGTAATGTATTATCTATTTTAAGTAATGCATTACCTTTTTTGACAGCTTAAACAAGTATACCAAGGAGGAAACTATGCCTGATTATTCACAAATGCCTGATCAGCAATTTATTTTTGGAACTTTACTTTTAACCGCAAACCGCATGGATACTATGCTGGAACGCGAATTAAGCAAATTCAATGTCACAGCCAAGCAATGGTTTATGTCTGTAATTATATATTCTCTGTTTGATGAAGATCCCACTATAAAAGATGTTGCTCGTACAATGGGCAATTCTCATCAAAACGTTAAACAGGTTGCTTTGAAATTAGCAGAAAAGGGATTGCTTGAACTGGTAAAAGATCAAAATGACGGCAGAGTAACAAGATTAGTTATGACCGATAAAAGTGCTGCCTTCTGGGCACAAACAGATGAACCAGGCAAAGAATTCATGGCAAATCTGTTTTCAGGATTAAATGATCAAGATATTGCTTGTGCAAGAAAAGTATTGATGCAGATGTGGCAAAACCTTAATCAAATGGATACTTGAAAATACAGAAAATATTGTCAGAAAATAATAGCTGTATGTAGTAATAGTGCATGAAGTTGATTTACATTTTATTTTAATGGAAAAGGATAAAAAATAATGAAAAAAAAGAAAAAGACCGGCTGGATAATTCTTGTTTGTTTTGTATTTATAATCATAATTATGGCTGGTGCAATCTCATTTATGATGAAAGGACTCGAACAAAATAAAAATCTTGATATCTCAATTGTTTCAGCTCAAAATCTTGCTGATATGACCTACGAAGGATCATACGGCAGCGGACGTTGGTATAATGAGGTATTAGTAACAGTCGAGAATGGACTGATTGTTGATATTGAACCAAAGAAAACCGTAATGTTTGAACGTCAAGAAATAACTAATGAATTAATCAGTAGGATTATTAAAGAACAATCAACAAATGTGGACACTATCAGCAGTGCCACCGTTACATGCAATGTATATTTAAAATCAATAGAAAATGCTCTGACAAATGCAGAAAGAGGTAATTAATTATGAAAACGCTTATTATTTATTCAAGCAAATATGGAACTACATCAGAAACCGCAGCTTCACTAAGTACTAAATTAAATAATGAGGCTATACTCGTTAACATTGCAAAAGAAACTGTACCTGATCTGAATGATTTTGACCAGATTGTAATTGGTAGCTCAATATACATAGGGCAGATAAACAAAAAAATCCGTGAATATGTCTTATCCCATAAAGCTGAATTATTGTCTAAACCATTAGGTCTTTTCCTATGTTGTGGTTTACCGTCAAGTCTGGATCAGTATCTTAGCCAGGCATTTCCTGCAGAGATCATAGAACATGCTATAACCGGTTGTTTTGGTGGTGAACTTCGTAAAGATAAAATGAAAATGGCAGACCGTCTGATTACAAATATGATGACAAAAGCAACTGCCAAGGATGGCACCCCTCCCCCACAAATTCAATCAGAACAGATCGATCAATTTGCAGAACAGTTAAACTTAGCAAGTAGGTAGTAATTTCTTTCGTCTAGTATAGTTTTTTTGCAATTAAAGTGCAATTAGGTGAGCCTATTTCAGTAACAATTTTACCGGAGTATTAAAATTAATGGTAGCCAAAACGATTTCTCTTGATGTCATCATAAATGATTTCTCCTATAATATAAATGATACAACAATTACTACAACTGTACTTATTAAAGTTCCCAAGAGATAGTATTCAGCAAAATTCTTTTCCTTGGATATACGATCATACCTTGCAATGGATTTTGCTGTTAATACTAATCCTATTGCCGAAAACTGCCCTATTGATAATAGTATTAACATGATTATTCTTTCTACAGTCCCAATTAACCGTCCCGCATTATTATCCTTCTTTACGGAATCTTCTTTACTTTCAGGCTTATATAACATCAATAGTTTTTGAATTGCGATATTAGCAGGTTTATGTATTATTAATATAGCAACAATCCATGATAAAATTTGTGCTTCCGAAATACCAGCTGTACTAAAAAAATCCTCTATCCCTTTCCAGGCTCCTACTGCGGCATCATTTATTACCAATCCGTACGCAATAAATATTAAAGATATAAGATGGAATATTTGATCTAAAAAAAACATATTTCGTTCTATAACTTGTGTTTTTTTACTTTTCTTAGTCATAACTAAAAGATAGATATATTTTGTCGTATCAATCATAAAATGAAGTATCGATGCTACCGTTACCGCTAATAGAATTTTATACGATATAACTGGTAAAACAATTAATAGCATTGTTCCCCAATAACAAAAACTATGGAACAGTACCCAACTTTTATTTTTTTCCTTCTTTTCTGCCATTCTTTTTGTTTGTAAATAGAAATCGCCTAGAATATGCCCCAAAAGAAGTAATGTGAAAATTTCTCTAAACATCGTCTCTCCTTATTTCTTCAAGTGCTTTTTCTATTGTATCGACGGCGTCCTTATATGCATAATATTTCCCTTTTGAAAAACTTTTTTGAACTGCTGGTTGTTGAATTTTTAATCTTTTTGCTACATTAATTTGGCTATCCTGATGCTCCAACATATCCCAAATTATTTCTCTTTGCCTATCACTCCATGATTCCTTTATAGCTGTCATTAGTGTTGTTATTGTATTTAACATTATTGTAGTTGCCTGATTATCACTCTCAACTTCAACCCTTATATCTGCAGCGATTGCTTGTTTTTTATTTTCATTATCTTTTAGATATTGAATAGCATTTCTTGCTTTATAATAGCCCGGCCCATCTGCTCCTAACGCCATTTCCTTATCAATATCTGTTGTAATTTCCCCTATTCCTATCCCAAATCTCATTTTTACAGGATACATTTTTCTTTCTATTTCGGATATTATACTTATTGTATTTTTTCCATTGCCTAATAATCCTTGAAATTCATCGCCTAATGTTATAATAAATTTCGATGCAATACAACTCGTATATTTATTATTAATCTCTTCTAAAACTTGTTTCAATTTATTTTGAACTTCATTTCTGTTATCGATTTTTTTAGATTGTTTTATATCTCCAATAATAGCAATATACGGATCATTTAACAAAGAGAAAAACATAATAATCACCCCCAGTACAACAACCTCATTATATAACCTATAAAGTGAATATTCAATAAATATTCATCTTATAGGTTATATCTATTATGTATAACCTTTAAAGTGAATATTCGTCAGATGAACATACTTATTATTATCACTCACATCTTTTCAGAAGCAAATCAATGCGAATTCTTTGAAATAGTAATCGGGAAATATTTTTGAAGTAATTTGTCTACGATTTCTAAAACTTATCAGATCTTGACATAATGAAAATTTAACAGTAAAATTGTGAAGGTTCAACGGGGTGTAGCTCAGGTGGCTAGAGTGCTTGCTTGGGGTGCAAGAGGTCGCAGGTTCAAGTCCTGTCACTCCGACCATGGCGAATAACCATAAGGAGCATTGCTCTTTGTGGTTATTCTTTTTTTTATGTTCACTGTTTCAAAAACTTGACCACGTACACCATAAGGCAGGCATACAGGCACAATTAAGACAGGGTGGCAAATAATCTCCGCTTCCACATCGAAAACTTCCTGAAGGGTCTTAGAATTAATAACCTCTACTGGTGTACCAGAGCTGTGTTTTTCTCCATCCTTAATAGCCACCAGATAATCAGAAAACATGATGGCATGATTAAGGTCATGTAGTACCATCACGATGGTAACACCTTGCTCTAAATTCAAGTTTCGAAGAAGTTGTAAAATATCCAGCTGATGAAAAATATCGAGATATGTGGTAGGCTCATCCAGAAATAGAATGTCTGTCCTCTGTGTCAATGCCATGGCAATCCAGGCATGCTTCCGCTGTCCGCCGGAAAGCTGATCCATTTCCCGATCCGCAAGCTCTGTCATATTTGTACTTGATAGTGCCCAGCGTATAATTTCACGATCTTTTGCCGTCAAGCCTGACAACTTTTTCCGATAAAGAGTTAAAAACAACATGTTGTTTATAACGTAGATTAATCAAGCAAGAAGTCTATGATATTTTTGACCCTGATCCCGGAGTAGTCGTTGAAGACAGTTTGATCCATGGTCAATATATATTTTGGGTAGTTATCAGAAATGGATTCTAAAGGTCTTAGCTCTCTCTCTCGTTTTCTCATCCATGATTGTAGCTGAAACTTGATAGTAGCTTTTTTCGTTCATTTTCGAGGCGACGAAATCAACTTCTAACGAACCTATTTTTCCAATAGTCACCTCATAGCCGCGTCTCAATAGTTCCAAATAAACGATATTTTCTAAAACGTGACCATAATCTGTGTCACGTAGGCCGACCAGTCTATTTCGGATACCCATATCGACGATGTAATACTTTTCAGAAGGGCGGCATCCCTAACTCCATTTCTTTCAATAACGTCCTTCATCAGAACAGTATTGTAAATACCCTCCAGAAAAGGATCGATGGTATCGGGATTGTCTAATAGTTCAATGATAGTGGGAAGTCCACCGTATTGAAGGTATTGATTAAATTTATCTTGGGAACTCATTCCTTTAGTTGATTTGCCTGAACGTCTTATACCAGTGACTACCTTGATCAAGTTTTTATCCTTGAACTGAATGAGTTGATCAAGATAATGATTTCTATATTTCATAACATCACCCCCTCACAAACAGAACTATAACCAAAAAAAAATAATTTATTTCAACATTTTTTCGACTACACTCTAAAAACTTTATATTATAATTTGATTACTGCTGAGGGATACACAAAATCCCTCACACTACTTGCTTTAGCTTGGGGATTATTTATTCATATATCTCTTTTCAAAGATAATTATTCAAAACCCGCTATGACATACCCAAAAACACAGTGAGATGGTATGATTATCTTGTTGTGTTCAAGGAGGTCTATGTTATTATGCTATCTTTTTGTTATCCAGGCAGGGATGAGATTCCAGACTGGAATAATTTTGAAATACTAAATAGAAATGCTTCACCTGCTTGCAGTTATCTCATACCATTCCCGGATCAGAGTGGTTGTATTGATGCAGTCAGCAATCATCGCCGCTACCTTTCGCCATATATACATATGCTAAACGGACTTTGGAACTTTAAATACTTTGAACAGGTAAACCAGATACCAGAGAGAATTCTTTCTTTCAGATCAGGATTTGACAGTATACCTGTTCCTTGCTATTGGCAAGAACAAGCTTATGGGAAAAATAAAGATAGTAATTATTCTTCTGATTTCCCATTTATTCCTCCAATCGTCAATTCCCGGCAAGGAGCAGCTGTTTATCACAAAACAGTCACTCTGCCTTTACGCTGGAACAGTTATCGCAAGCGTCTTGTTTTACTTGGTGTGAAAAAGGCATTTCACCTTTATGTAAACGGCAAAATGGCTGGTTTTTTTCAACAGGGCAACCTGCCTGTATATTTTGATATCACCCAGAACTGGCATGAGGGTGAAAATGATATATTCATCATAGTGTATGAAAATTCCTGTGACAGCTATTTAGATGCCGCTTATTCAGAGTCATCAGACAGCAACCACAACTTTCACGGTATTTTCCGTGATTTATATCTGGAGGCAGTTCCTTCCATCTCGCTTTTTGATATTAATATAAGCACAAAAAATACTGATCTTTCATTTTCAAGCTGGGAGGTTTATTTCGATGCCAGAATTATTTCGTACAGGATATCCCAGGACAAACCAGAAATAAATTTATCACTTCATTTTCAGGGCAAAAGTATTGCTGAACACAAATATATAGTTAACCTAAAATCAGTAGATGATCAGTCTACCTTTTCTTCTCCTGTACAAACAACAGGTCTGCTTACAAAAATGTTTGTATTAAAGGATATCATTGCCTGGACAGATGAAACACCTGCTATATACGATCTTTTTATTACGGTAAAAGACAGCCATGGAAATGAACAAGCTTGTTATCATCAGCCAATAGGCTTCCGTCAGATAGAAAATAAACAAAATCAAATCTCCATCAATAATAAACTCTTAAAACTTAAAAGCATTTGCTATCATCAACCCATGTTCAGTCAGTGTAAAAAATCAGTACTTGATCAGATCAGCACTGATTTGATTAAAATAAAAAGAGCTGGTTTTAATTGTGTTTATCTAGCGGATTTTCCTGCTGACCCTGCATTTTATGATCTTACCGACATGATAGGACTTTATGTGATATGCAAATCTGATATTTTTCTTTCAAATGCTTTTTTGACAGCCCAAAGCCCGGAAGAGCTTACTGGAAACAATCAAAAGTGGAATCAGCATATTGCTGACCGCATACAGAGATTTATCAAAAGCATTAGAAATCATAGCAGCATTATTGGCTGGGATGCTGGGGAAAATGTCGAAAAATGGCCTGATTTTGATTACATTAATAAACAAATCAAAAAACTTGATAGCAACAGATTAATTCTGAATTCAAATGAATTTCTGTCATCAGATCAGGCAAAATATCTTTTGTGCTCCTTAACAGATAAAAAAGGCAATTTTAATACCAGAGGTCAGAATCTTATTAAACAGCTTTTACCTCTGGAAATAAAATTCTTAACTACTGAAAAGAAATTATCTGTTACAAATAAACTTACTTTTGCAAAATTAAGCAATATAAGTATAAACTGGCAGCTTTATCTGGATAATAACTGGCAAGAGCAGGGACAATTTGAGTCTTTTGATCTTATTGCAGGCGAAAATGTTTTGCTCGATTTGCCAGAAACAGAAAAGGATTCTTTTGAAGCGCACCTTAACTGTCTGGTTAACTGGCACAATAACAGTTTTATTCATAAACCACTCAAACAAAGTAATAAATACTATTTTGAAATCAAAAACCAATTTAATGAACCTTTGCTGCCGCCTTCTGGTCAATTTGCAGCCATAAGTCACGGTAAGCTGCGTATTGAAAAAGACAGGCATTTATTATTATTATCCGGTCATCGCTTCTGGCTCATATTCAATCGAATAAACGGAGAACTTGAAAGCTGGCGCTGTGGTGAAACAGAGCTTCTGGAATCTGAAAGACCCGGAACATCTGCCGGACCTGTTTGGAAATTTTTTGCCAGATCAAAGGATAGGAATTGTTTAGAACATCAAAGGTTTTGTCACATCCCTATTTCTATCAAGCATGCCTGCGATGGTGAATGTGCAGTAATCGAAATAGAATCTGTTTTGGCAAGAAAGGGCAGCCCTACGGAGTTTACATCTTTTATTAGATATGAAATAAATATGCAGGGGCAGTTGAATGTTTTTGCCACAATATCATGTAGCGGCAATAATTCTACAATGCCTGACTATATAAGTTTGGAATTTGGATTAAAAAGGCAATTAAATCTATTGCAGTGGTATGGTAAGGATGAAGATCAGTGGCTGATGCAACATAATACGTTACTGGAAAACAATACGGACAGTTTGGTAAAAGTATCAGAATCTGATCTGACAATAAGCGAAAACGGCGTAGTTGAAAGCGTTAAAACATCTGGAACAGAATGCAGTTGGCTTTTTGCTCATAATGAACAAGGTCTGGGAATCATGATTCAATCTGATAACAAATTTGCCTTCAATTCATATTTATGCAGCAGTATCCCTGACAAAAGCATCAGTTCAAATCAGTTTTTCAACCGTCATTGGCACCAGTTCGACCTTGAATTTGCAGGCAATGTAAAAACGACTATTTGCAAGAGACAATTTACTTTGCAGCCAATGGTTATAAGTATGTCAGATAATTAAAGCTTACAAAAATCCCCGAAATATTCTGCATAACAGACATTTCGGGGATTTAACATTTTTGAATTTCGCCTTTGAATAGTTTTTTCTAATATCCTTAAGTTAAAGAGTTATTATTAAAACTCACGCTCATTACGACGCGGAGGCTGATTATCATTTTGCGGCTTGCTTTCACTGTCTCCAGTAGCCTGATCACGGGCAAAGCCACGGTCACGGTTATAATCACCGCGTTCTGAACGTCCGCCTCTGTCAGAACGATCTGATCTATGGCCGCCACGTCCTGAACGGTCGCGATCAGGACGTTCATTAAAACGTGGGCCTCTGCCTGTATCACGGCGTCTGTCAGGACGTTCAGTCCTTGGTCCACCACGTGAACCTTCTTCATTCTCAGTATAACCTTCTGGTTTGTCCTGACAATCGCGTACAGAGAGATTAAGTCTGCCCTGACCATCAACTTCAAGAACTTTTACCTTAACGGTCTGTCCAACTTCAAGAACATCTTCCACTTTTTCCACACGGCTCCATGCCAGTTTAGAAATGTGAACAAGACCTTCCTTGCCCGGGGCAATTTCTACGAATGCGCCAAATGCCATCAGGCGTGTTACAACACCCTCAAAAACAGTTCCCGGCTCTGGGTCAAATACTATGCTGCGAATTCTTGCAATTGCTGCCTCCGCTGCTTCTGCATTCGGTGATGCAATAAATACATGTCCGATTGCACCATCTTCCTCAATATCTATTTCTGTATTTGTTTCTTCTGTTATTTTGCGTATAACCTTACCGCCTTGCCCAATAATATCACGAATCTTATCAGAAGGTATGTCGAGTTTTTCAATCTTAGGAGCATAACCAGAAAGGTCATTGCGTGGGGTTTCAATACAAGGGATAATAACATCATTGATTATCTGCAGTCTGCCTTTGCGAGTCATCTCGAAAGCATCACGGATAATATCATATGACAAACCATCTACCTTAATATCCACTTGTATAGAAGTGATACCATCTTCCGTTCCCGCTACTTTGAAGTCCATATCGCCGAAGAAATCTTCAATTCCCTGAATATCCATAAATACCAGATAATCATTTTCATTTTCTTCATTAACAATAAGACCGGTAGAAATACCTGCAACTGGTTTTTTTATTGGAACACCGGCAGCCATCAGAGCAAGCGTACTTGCACAAACAGAACCCTGAGAAGTAGATCCGTTAGACATCAAAATTTCTGATACACAACGAATCGCATAAGGGAATTCTTTTTCATCAGGAAGCACAGGAACAAGCGAACGCTCTGCTAAAGCACCATGTCCGATCTCACGACGTCCGGGAGATCTGGCAGATTTAGCCTCACCTACACTGTATCCGGGGAAATTATAATGATGAATATAACGCTTTTGATCTTCATTATCCAGCCCATCAAGAATCTGAGCTTTAGCCAAAGTAGCCAGAGTACAGGTCGTCAGAACCTGAGTTTGTCCACGCTGGAATAAACCCGATCCATGAACACGTGGCAGAAGATCTACCTGAGCAGACAAAGCGCGTATTTCATCAATGGTTCTTCCATCAACACGTTTATGCTCCTTGAAAAGAAATTCTCTAACAGTTTTCTTCTCAAGTTTATAAATTGCATCACCTGTATAAACGACCCATTCTGGATTAATTGTTTCAAGATGTTCTGCTGTCTTTTCTTTTAAAACACCAACCTGTGCATCTCTGACAGCTTTATCAGAAGACAAAACAGCTTTTTTCATTTCTTCGCCGGCAAAATTTTTCACCGCTTCAAAAACTTCAGATGGCAAATCAGATGATTCATATGCGAATTTCTCTTTACCTACAGCAGCGACAATTTCTTTGATAAAACGGCATTGCTCTTTTATTGCTTTATGGCCTTCAATTATAGCTTCCATCATTTTATCTTCAGGAATCTCATTGGCACCGGCCTCTATCATACAGACTTTTTCTTCTGTCGCAGCAAGAGTAAGTTGCAAAGTGCTTTTTTCTCTTTGCTCTTCTGTCGGGTTAATAATAATTTCATCATCAACAATACCGACATGAACACCACCCATTGGTCCGTTCCAGGGGATATCAGACATTGCTACTGCCAGTGATGAGCCGAACATCGCAACAACTTCAGGAGCATTATCTTGTTCGACAGACAATACCAGATTATTGATAGAAACATCATTACGCAAATCTTTTGGGAAAAGTGGGCGCATAGGACGGTCTATGACACGTGAAGTTAATATTGCCTTTTCGGTTGGACGACCTTCACGCTTAATAAAACCACCTGGGAAACGCCCTACACTGTAAAGTTTTTCCTCATAATCAACGCTTAAAGGGAAAAAATCAATACCGGGACGTGGTGATGTTGATGCTGTGGCTGTAGACAAAATAACAGTCTCACCATAACGAACCAGACAAGATCCATTAGCAAACTGTGCCAGTTCACCTGTCTCAACGACCAGCTTCCTGCCGGCCATTACTGTTTCAAATACTTTTTTCATAAATGGTTTACCTCCATTGGATTTTTGTGATGCGATAAACTAAAAGATCTGGTTTTGTATCAACCTTATCATCTATATAAATCAAATAGACTATCTGCATCCGATCCTTCTGGGCGGTAGTTTGTAGGGTCCGGGGCCGCTTCTTCAGCCGCGCAACCTACCTTCTACAGCCCTCAGGTTTCTAATACTCATTTTGCCTGTAAAAAATGGTGAGTTTTAACGCTCACCATTTCCACAACGGCAGATTTAATTACTTTCTGATCTTGAGTTTTTCGATTATTGTACGATAACGCTCAATATCAATACTGATCAGATAATCAAGCAAACCACGACGACGTCCAACCATCATCAGCAGACCACGACGTGAATGATGATCATTCTTGTGTGTCTTCAGATGTTCAGTCAGATGATTGATACGCTCTGTTAGCAGAGCTACCTGTACCTCAGGTGAACCTGTATCACCTTCGTGTAAAGCGTAGGTTGCCATAATTTCAGCTTTTCTTGCCTTGTCCATTATTGTTCCTCCTTGAAATTCACCTCTGTCAAAGTATATGGTCGGACGATCCATAAACCTTGACATGGCAGACTACAGAAAATGTTAACACAATCAGCTTGTTTTGTAAAGAAAGCACTCAATAAATATATTCTTTACCTTGATCACAAATTATAACCTGATTCTCTTCTGCAGCCAAATTTGATTTATATGCTTCTGTATACCCTATTATTCTGGCTGCCATATCATATGATGCAGCTATAGCAATTATGTCATCGGCAGCGTCCTGATCACAATATATTTCCATGCGGTGTCCCATATTGAAGATCTGATACATTTCCTGCTGCTTTACCTCTCCCGATTCATAAATCGCCTGGAATACAGAGGGTGTCGGGAAAAGATTTTCCTTTACATAACGAATATTTTTGCCGAAATCACGGCATTTAACCTGACCACCACCGGTACAGTGAATTAACCCGCTTATTCTATCGCTATACTTAGCCAGTATCTGACGCATTACAGGCAAATATGTTCTGGTTGGAGATAGAACAGCTTCACCTGCAGTCAGTTCACTGCCAGGCAATCTGTCATTGACATGATATCTTCCACAATAAGCTTTATCTTCCGGCATAGTATCTGCGTATGTCTCAGGGTATATTTTCCTGTAATCCGAATGTAAAATCATGTGTCTGGCAGCAGTAAGTCCATTAGAACCTATACCAGAATTTTCTTTATCTTCATAGTTTGTACGTCCAAAAGAAGCAAGACCAACTATAACCTGACCAGGTTTAATATTAGAAGCATTAATCACATCTTTTCTTTTTAAACGAACAACAACTGTAGAGTCACATATAACTGTTCTTACCAGATCACCAACATCTGCTGTCTCACCGCCTGTCATAACAATTTTTACATCATGCTCTGCCATTTTATCAATAAAAGCATCATAGCCATTGATAATAGAACTTAAACAAGCAGCATCTACTCTATGCGCATTTCTGCCAATTGTATTGGAAACAAGAAAATTATCTGTTGCTCCAATGCAGATAAGATCATCAGTATTCATGACAAGAGAATCCTGTGCTATACCTGCAAACCAGGAAGTATCGCCTGTTTCTCTATAAATCAGGTAAGCTGAGGAAGATTTTGTACCTGCTCCATCAGCATGTACGGAACAGCACCAGTCCTGATCACCGGCCGGATCTGTTATTATTTTGCAAAATGAGCCTGGGAATTCACCTTTTGACTGTTTTGCTACAGCCAGTTTTACATCATCTTTGGTTGGTGATACTCCACGAGAAAGATATGATTCTGCTTTCATGATTTCCTCCGATTTTTGAAAAAAATGCTTTCTGAGCAAGTCTGTAAGCCGGGTCCTGTCGTGGACAGTCATCTATCTAGGCCAATCATTTCTGATTAGCTCAAGCCACCTCCCCGGGACATGCGGGCCACACTTCTCGTCCCTCCACGGTGTTGCTCCAGATGGGGTTTACATAGCCGGACTGTTGCCAGACCGCTGGTGAGCTCTTACCTCGCCTTTCCATCCTTACCGGTCTTACAACCGGCGGTTTATTTCTGTTGCACTATCCTTAAAGTCGCCTTCACCGGGAACTACCCGGCACCCTGCCCTATGGAGCCCGGACTTTCCTCACGCGCTGGCTTTCGCCATGCGCCCGCGACCATCCAACTTACTCAGAAAGCCACCTTATTATAATCCAAGCCGGCATCTACGGCAAAGGTTATTTGTGAAAACTCATTTTGCAGCTTATCTGCAAGCGGCTGCAAAACTACTCTTTCAGTTACATCATGACCTGCATCAAGCAATGTAATTCCACGCTGTGCAAGCTCCAAACCAACATGATGCTTTGCTTCACCGGTTATCACCGTGTCAATATCAAGTATTTCAAGATCCTCTGTCCATTCTTCTGAAAAAGATCCTGGGAAAACAGCTACTCTGGAAACCATTGGATCTAAGTCTGTATTAATTCTGCAGCCTGAGCTGCCAAGCTTTTCTATTACACGTTTTCTAAGCCACGAAAACTTTACAGGCTGATAAAGATCAGCAAAGCGACCGTGTCCGGAAGGGTTTTTGTCTAAATCGTCCTGAGGATTATTCTTCTCCCCGGGAAAAACGATCTGCCATTTCTCAGTTTCAAGTTCCAGAGCTTTTGCCAGACAATCGGCAACACCACCATATGCTGCATCCAGATTAGTATGCGCGCTATAAACTGATATTTGCTGTCTAATCAGATCATGAACCAGCTGTTGTCCCGGTTTATCAGTTCTAACAGTCGATAATGGCGAGAAAATAAGCGGGTGATGGGTAATTATCATATTAGCCCTATGCGCTCTTGCCCTGGCAATAGCAGCCGGTGTGATATCAAGACACAACATCACAGCCTCAACCTCAGATGCAGGATCTCCTACTTGAAGTCCTACCGGATCCCATGATTCTGCCAACCTAAGAGGGGCAATATTTTCAATTTTTCTTATAATATCAGAAACTGTAGGCATAATTCAGTCTCCTTTCTTTGCAAGTTCTGCATTAACAGCTGATAATACAGCTTTTAATTCAGGTTTACCAATACAAATTTTTTCCAGACCAGCTTTCATTTCCGCCAGATAAAAATCCCAGTCCGAATCAGAATGATTACTATATTTGGCAAGTATGACAGAACCAAGCCATAAGTTGACCAACTCTTTTTCGCCACAATGTTTGTAATAATCATTTACTGAATTCAAATTTTCAACGGTTGAAAAATTTTTATAAACAGTTTCTATTATTGTATAACAGTGAGCACGGTCAACTACTATATTCTCATCAGCAATCTCAAAATTATTTTTAGCGAGCCAGAATCTAAGCTCCGGTATAGATCTTTGAGGTTGAAGTATTAAACGTATATCTGGGGGTAGAGGTCTTTGTAAAATACGAATAATCTCCATACCGCCCATACCGGCAATTATGATCAGATCATCAGCCTTAAGCTTAATTTTTTCCAGACCATCTCCGAGACATACCGATATTGTATCTTCCAGGCCGTACTTTTTTATATTTGCCTTTGCCCTTGCGACAGGCCCAGAACGCAAGTCTGAAGCTGCGGCTTTTCTGGCTTTTCCGTTTAATAACAACCAGATAGGCAGATAGGCATGATCTGTGCCTATATCTGCAACTCTGGCTGTATTTTCAGGTACCATATCCGCAATCGCCTGCAATCTTGGCGGCAGATTCAAAGAACTCAAGATATTGCTGTTTTTATGGTCGTTCTCTGATTTGTTTTTATTCATTATCTATACTTTTCAAACTCCATTTTATGATCTTTGGCATCAATCCAGATAATCCTTAAGCTTTTTGCTGCGGCTTGGATGACGCATTTTACGCAAAGCCTTTGCTTCAATCTGACGGATTCTTTCTCTGGTAACATTAAACTCTTTACCAACTTCTTCAAGCGTTCTGGTACGTCCGTCATCAAGTCCAAAACGTAGTCTAAGAACTTTTTCTTCTCTTGGTGTTAATCCTTTAAGAACTTCCAGAAGTTGTTCTTTTAACAAAGTAAAAGCAGCCTGATCTGCCGGTGATGGCGCATCATCGTCGGGAATGAAGTCACCAAGATGACTGTCTTCTTCCTCACCGATTGGTTTTTCCAAAGAAACAGGTTCCTGAGAAATTTTCATTATCTCTCTTACCTTCTCCACTGTCATACCCATCTCATTTGCCAATTCCTCAGCCTCAGGTTCCCTGCCAAGCTCCTGAATCAGCTGACGCTGTATTCGGATAAGCTTATTTATTGTTTCAACCATATGCACAGGTATACGTATTGTTCTTGCCTGGTCGGCAATAGCTCTTGTGATA
The DNA here is from genome assembly GCF_900002895.1 of Ercella succinigenes. Lineage (NCBI taxonomy): Bacteria > Bacillati > Bacillota > Clostridia > Eubacteriales > Oscillospiraceae > Ercella > Ercella succinigenes. The sequence continues at coordinate 94,913 of NZ_CDHP01000020.1, forward strand.
GCCTGTCTTATCCACCAGGTAGCATATGTACTGAATTTATATCCCTTTGTATAATCAAATTTATCAACAGCTTTGATCAGACCAAGATTGCCCTCCTGAATCAGATCAAGAAACTGCATGCCTCGGCCAACATATCTTTTGGCAATACTTACAACAAGTCTTAGATTGGCTTCACAAAGAGCATTTTTGGCATCTTCATCCCCATCAAGCATAGCTTGAGCCAATTCTTTTTCCTGATCGCCGGTAAGAAGAGGAACTTTACCTATTTCTTTCAAATACATTCTAACAGGATCATCTACACCAATCCCATCAATTGCAGCAATATCTACCTCGGCCTCTACTACATCTTCTTCTACTGAATTATCGGCGATTACTTCTATACCGGCACTCTCAAGTTTTTCTATTACTTTATCTGCCTGATCTATATCTATATCAGAAGCTTCTACCAGATCCATTACATCCTTGGTAGAAATTTTATTTTTATTCTCTTTTGCTTTTTTTACCAGTTCACCAATAAGACCCATTCTCTGCTCTTTAATAACATCATCACCAGCGATTACTTTTTCATCATTTACAGCATTTTCTTCCGTATCCTTTTTCTTAACAGCAGGTTTCTTTTTTGTAGCCGCCTTCTTTTTTACAGGTGCTTCAATCTCTTTTTTGACAGCCTCTTGTGAATCAGCTGCCTCAACCTGACCGTTCTCCATGATTTCTTTGTTGTTTTCTTCCATTACTGAATACCTCCGTATTATAATCTGCGTTATGCTTGTTTACTTAAATTGTCTTTTAATTCTGCTATTTGCTGTGAAAGCTCTAACAATTCACGGCGCAAACCACCTGTTTTTTGACTGTCACTACTTTCTTCCAGCTCTTTGTTCAGTTTGTTTTTTCTGTTTTTCAACTGATGAAGTTTCATATTCATTAGCCAGCCTAAAGCAACCTTATTCACATCCTGATGATCAATTAATTCATCAATTCTCATACTGGCACTTGCTATAAGGTCTGATAAATCTCTTCCCCGAATTACAGTATCACCGGCAAGTTCAAGTAATTTAACAGTATCAAGCTCTGCTTGTGCCAAAAGCGGCATTGCTTCAACATAAAGATTTCTCATTGTTCCCTGTGAAAAATCAACCGGCTGCGGCTTTTCCTGCAAATTTGACCAGCAATCAGGATTTGAAGCCAAAAGAACAAGCAAAAAGAGTTCGTCTTTTGTCACCTGATCATTGTTCGCCGCCTGTTTAGCCTTTGCATTTTCCTGCTTTTGCCGCAACTGTTGTCTTAACATATCATGATCTTTATCCTGACGGGGAGCTGATCTCCTGCGCTCAATTTCACTAATTACACTGTCTTGTGAGGTATGCAAAGTTTGTGCTAGTTTTTCAGCATATAATTCTCTGACAATACCATTATCTACTTTTGCAAGTATATCGCAGGCAGCATCCTGATAACCTATAATATCAAGACCACGCTCATTTTCATTTGCTCTTCTTGCCGTAAGCAGTTTGAAATCAATTAATGGTAAGGCTTTTTCGATTAGAGCACGAAATCTTTCCGGCCCGTTCTTTTTTATATAATCATCTGGATCTTTGCCATCAGGAACTTGCAGCACAGAAACATTCATACCTTTGGCAGAAAGAATTTCCAGACTGCGGACAGCAGCCTGCTGTCCTGCCGCATCGGCATCAAAGCCGATAATAATATTTTCCTTATACTTTCTTAACAAAGTTGCCTGCTGTTCCGTCAATGCTGTACCAAGTGAGGCAACAGCCTGATCTACTCCCGCCTGATGCATAGCTATAACATCCAAATAACCTTCAGCAATAATCAGATTATCTGCTCTACTGTTTTTCGCCAAATTAAGGGCATACAGATGTCTGCCTTTAGTATAAACAAGAGTTTCCGGAGAATTAATATATTTCGGCATGCCTTCATCAAGCACTCTGCCGCCAAATGCAATAACCTTTCCTAAAGCATCAAAGATAGGAAACATCAGTCTTGATCGGAACAGGTCAATCAAATTACCCTGTTTTGTTCTCTTAAATAAGCCACTTTCCAGAAGATCACCTTCGCTGTACGAAAGACTCTTTAAGTGTTTTAGCAAACCATCCCAATTATCAGGAGCATAACCTATACCAAATTTTTTAGCTGTCGCTGCTGATATAGCTCTTTTTTGCAAATATTGCTGTGCTATCTGACCTTGATTTCCTATGAGATTACGATAATACCAACGAGCTGCTTCAAGTAAAATTGTCTGCTGTATTTTGATTTTGTCATTTTTTATTTTCCATGCCTCATCATCAGGCTCCGGCAGATCAATGCCCGCCCTTTCGGCAAGAATACGTAAAGCCTGCGGATACGATACCTTTTCAATCTCTTTGATAAACCCAATTACATCTCCACCCTTATGGCAGCCGAAACAATAAAAAATCTGTTTCGAAGGAGACACACTAAAAGAAGGAGTATCCTCCTTATGAAAAGGACATAGCCCAAAATAATTGGCGGCACTTTTATGATCGAGCGTAACATATTGCTCAACCACCGACACAATTTCATTTCTGCTTTTTATTTCATCTACGATATTTTCAGGAATTAATGGGCTAATAGTATATACCTTCTTTCCATATCTCTTTTTCGTCAGGCTCTAAATGCCTATGCTATATACTATTCGACAAGATTTATTAAATACCTTCATATATCTTAAAAACAATCAAAAAAAGTTGAATGCAAAACTAACTTCTGGTTTGTTTGACAAGCAAAATCACAAAAGAAAAATCTATTGTCGCTTATAAAGTTTCTGTTTGTCTGCTTTTTAACCACAATGCACATTCAAGTCTTTTCTTTTGCAGAGCACATCCTATAGGATCAGAGCCGTCAATTTTCCCACTAACATGATAACTATTGGCAGCGCATCCACCACTGCAGAAAAACCTTGCCCAGCAATCCTGACATTCAGGTTTATCTGGTACCATGAGCTGACGAAAAGGCTTTTGCACGGCAGAATCCAATAAGATCTGATCAGACATAACATTTCCCATTTTAAATTTTTCTTCACCAACGAACTGATGACAAGGATAAATATCACCATCTGGTGTCACAGCACAGTATTCCATCCCTACACCACAACCTTTAAGACGTTTAAAGGCACATGGACCTTTCGATAGATCCATAACAAAATGGAAAAAATTAAAACCATTCTTCTCATTGTTACGTTGGTTTATTATTTTTGCCAGACGTTCATACTCTGCTTCAATAAGTGGTAAATCCTCTTGTCTGATTTCATAACCACTGCCAGGCGGTGCTACTACCGGTTCCATGGAAACCTGATCTCCCAACTCTGCCAGATGCAGTACATCCTCAGCAAAATCAAGATTATTGCGCGTAAATGTTCCTCTTAGATAATATTGTTTTTGACCTCTTTGTTTGATAAATTCTTTTATTGTCTTTGCAACCATATCATGAGAACCATGACCACCGGCATCTGGTCTCATCAGATCATGTACATGTTTTCTGCCATCAATACTCAAGACACAATTGTCAAAATTCTCGTTAATGAAAGCAGTTTTTTCATCATCAAGCAAAACTGCATTAGTAGTAATAGTAAGCCTGATTATTTTACCGGTTTCCTGCATCCTTTGTTTGCAATAAGCCGTAAGAGCAGTTACCACAGGCCAGTTCATCAAAGGTTCGCCACCAAAAAAATCTATATCAAGGTGTTTTCTGGGACCTGATGCCTCTATTAGAAAATCTATCGCCCGACGCCCGGTTTCTTCACTTAGCATTGAGCGATGACCTGTGCCGAAATCACCTGTACCGGCAAAGCAATATTTACAACGAAGATTGCAGTCATGACACAAATGAAGACACATTGATTTGATTCTAGGCTGATCAGGATACAACTGTTCGACAGTAACCTCTCTTGAAGGACAGAACAATTCCTCACGCGAAATCAATACATCTAATTCCTCTGCTACTTCGAAAACATCTGTCCCATGAGTCGCCGCCAATTTTTGCATATCGTTTAACGGTGGTCTTTGACCATTATATTCAATATATAAAGCCAGTACATCTCCGGCCAGATTATCAAGGCGATGCAAGGCACCACTTTCAGAATCAAAAGCCAGACGTTCGCCCAGCATAACAAACATATGAACCAATTTTTTGCCTCCAGTATATTATCAGGCATATCCCTTGCCTACAGAATTTTTTCTCAAACAAGCAAATAGTGAAAAGCCTTAGGGCTTTTCACTATCCGGGTGTCTGAAATCACATCAATCAGGAAAAGCTTATTTGCAGAAGAGTCAAGCTTAGCGCTCTACCTGCTCACAAGGCTGATTGGCGACAGTACAGCTGGTTTTACATGCAGACTGACAGGAAGTCTGGCATTCACCACAAGCTGAAGCGTTCTCGGCTGGCTGTATACATACACCACTGATAGTTTGAATATGTTTCATCATTAATATCCCCCTGATATAAAAAATTATATTAAATTATCTGATTATTTCCAATGTTATTCAGAAACCGGCTTAACAACAGTATTTACAGCTGATTTCTTAAAAGTAACCAAAGTATTGGCAACACTTGTAGAAATAGTAATTTCGTCATCTTTGATGTTTACAACACGTCCGACAACACCACCGATAGTAACAACATTGTCACCGACAACCATTGCATTGATCTGCTCACGCAGCTTTTTTTCCTTTTTCTTCTGTGGACGGATAAGAAGCAGGTACATCAAACCGAACATCAGAGCTAAAGGCAGAACCAGACCGAGTATACCCTCGATACCACCTACATTTGTTAATACACTATTTGTCATTATCATTCGAGAAGCCTCCTAAAGTATCTTCTGCTCTTGCTCATAAAGCAGGCAGATCATAGACAAAACTTATATTACCACTGCATTGCCACTTGATGCAAGTACAATTACAAATCAGAAGTCTTTGCATTATGCTTTTTTTAATTTACCATAGCCGAATTTTTCAAAAAACTCAGTTTTGAAATCAAGCAGCCTGTCCTTAGCTATTGCTAACCTGACTTCCTCCATCAAATTCAGCAAGAAATGAATGTTATGCCATGACGCCAAACGCAGGCCAAACATTTCACCAGCTTTTATCAGATGTCTTATATATGCACGGCTATAATTTTTACATACATAGCAATCACAGTTCTCATCAATGGGATTATAATCTCTGGCAAATTTTGCATCCCTGATTATCATTCTGCCGCCACTTGTAAGAACAGTTCCGTTTCTACCTATTCTTGTTGGCAAAACACAATCAAACATATCAATTCCTCTTACTGCACTTTCTATAAGATAATCCGGCGTGCCAACCCCCATCAGATAACGAGGTTTATCCGATGGCATCAGCGGGACGGTTGCCTCAAGCATTTCATACAATTGATCAGCAGGTTCGCCCACACTCAAACCGCCAATAGCATATCCCGGCAAATCAAACTGAGTAATCTCTCTGGCACTTTGCTTACGCAGATCAGTATATGTAGAACCTTGGATTATGCCAAAAAGAGCTTGTTTATCTGCCTTTTCATGTGCTTTTATACATCTTTCAAGCCAGCGTGTAGTACGCTGTAAAGATTTTCTGGCATAATCATGATCTGCCGGCCAGGGGATACATTCATCAAAAGCCATTATTATATCCGCACCAAGATCATTTTGCACAGCAATAGATTTTTCCGGTGTCAAAATATGCTTAGAACCATCAATATGAGATCTGAAATGCACACCTTCTTCATCTATTTTCCTGTTATCACTAAGACTGAATACCTGAAACCCGCCACTATCAGTAAGTATAGCCCGATCCCAGTTCATAAATTTATGAAGTCCGCCGGCATCACGCACTATATCACTACCGGGACGCATCCATAGATGATATGTATTTGACAAAATAATACCGGCTCCCATGGATTTAATCTCATCTGGAGACATCCCCTTGACAGTTGCCTGGGTTCCTACCGGCATAAAGGCCGGCGTATCAAAGCTGCCATGTGGTGTGTGAACAACACCAAGACGAGCACCGGATTGTTTGCAAATATGTTTCAATTCATACCAGACCGGATATTTATCCGCATAATTCATTTATCGTTTCTCTCTTTCACTTTATCTAATGGCGTATCAGCAAATCAAATTACCAGCACTGATAAAATTAATAATCAAAATCTATTTTTTATTTGGAAAAAGCAACATAGCATCGCCAAAGCTAAAAAACCTGTATTTCTGCGCAACAGCTTCTTGATAAGCCGACATTACACGATCTCTGCCGGCAAAAGCAGATACCAGCATCATCAAAGTCGATTCAGGCAGATGAAAATTTGTGATTAAACCATCTATCATACAGAATTGATATCCGGGATAAATAAAAATATCTGTCCAGCCTTTCCGAGCACATATTCTGCCGGTTTCTCTATCGGTCACGGCCTCAAGAACCCGGCAGCTGGTAGTACCCACAGCAATAATCCGCCCGCCACCGCTCTTAGTCTGATTGATTATATCAGCTGCAGACTCTCCTATTTCATAATATTCCGAGTGCATTTTATGCTCCAGAATATTATCAACTTTTACCGGGCGAAATGTACCTAATCCCACATGCAAGGTAACTTCGGCAATATTTACCCCTTTATTTCTAAGTTGCTCAAGAAGCTCAGGTGTAAAGTGAAGGCCTGCAGTAGGAGCTGCTGCCGAACCTTCCTGACAGGCATATACAGTCTGGTATCTTTCCCTATCCTCCAGTTGTTCATGAATATATGGAGGCAAAGGCATCGTACCGGCTTTATCAAGTATTTCCTCCCAGACACCCTTGTAGCTGAATTTTACCAAACGGTTGCCACCTTCAACTATTTCCAGTATCTCGGCAGAAAGAATATCAGGGACAAAATCAACAATATGGCCTTCTCTAAGACGTCTGCCTGGTCTAACCATTACTTCCCAGACATCAAGCTCTATTCTTTTTAGCAAAAGAAATTCAACAGCAATCTCACTATCTCTTTTTCTTCCCATAAGCCGGGCAGGCAAAACCCTTGTATTATTGATAACCAAACAATCTCCGGACTGCAGATATTCTGGCAAATCCGAAAAAATACTATGTACAAGCTGCTGCTCGTTTTGCGGCAGCACTAGCAAACGAGAACTGTCACGCTGCTGCAAAGGATGCTGAGCAATCAGTTCTTCAGGTAAATCATAATAAAAATCCTGTTTTCTAATCATAAATCTCCAATTGAAAAAACTTCTAGTCAGCTAACATTCTTCACTTGACTCGAATTGACTGTAAACTAGTGATAATGATATGATTATTAAGACTATGTGTCAATCTGAAAAGTGCAGAAAATCTGCAAAGACAAAAATTACAGTCGTTTAAGACTAAGAAAAAATTGGAGGAAATCACTATGAAAAAACCCGTATTTATTGGCTCTGCTGTTGCAATTGTCACGCCATTTACGGATAAAGGTGTCGATTTCGGTAAATTATCGGAATTGTGTGAATTCCATATCGCAAACAAAACTGATGCTATTTTGGTAGCCGGTACAACTGGCGAGGCTTCAACTATGCCTGACTCAGAGCATCTTGCCACAATCAAACATGTCGTTGATACAGTAGCAGGAAGAGTACCTGTAATAGCAGGTACAGGCAGCAATGATACCAAGCACGCAATAGAGCTAACCAAAAAAGCTTGTGAATACGGTGCAGACGCTATCTTAAGTGTCACACCTTATTACAATAAATGTTCGCAAGAAGGACTTTACCGCCATTTCATTGCTATAGCAGACGCAATTGATAAGCCGATCATTCTTTATAATGTTCCATCAAGAACAGCACTTAACATCGCACCTCAGACATATAAGAGATTAAGTGCACACCCAAACATCAACGGAACCAAAGAATGTAATCTCGATCAGGCCGCCGAAATTGCCGGACTTTGCAAAGATGATCTTAATCTTTATACCGGTGAAGATCCGATGGTAGTTCCTATGCTTTCACTTGGAGGCAAAGGTGTTATTTCCGTTGTTGCAAATATTGTCCCGGAAAAAGTACACTCAATTGTTGAATACTGGATGGACGGCAAAATAGAACAGGCTCGCGATCTTCAAATAAGCTTGATTCCTTTAATAAAGGCTATGTTCTGCGAAGTAAATCCCATACCGGTAAAAGCTGCAATGAATATAATAGGCATGAACGTAGGAGAATGTCGCTTGCCACTATGTGAGCCTTCAGAACAATCGCAGGAAAAAATAAAAGAAGTACTAAAAGCCTATAAACTAATCTAAATAAATTGTTTAATTCAGCAAATTAACACTTGCTTCCTCAATTGACATAAAAGCTGATTGAGGAAGCAAAAAAGTTTCAGAATTTATTCTGAACGCCAAACAAAACTTCAGGAGGTTTATATGACTTCAATTTTTATGAGTGGTTGTCTGGGACACATGGGAAGGGTAATACTTGAGCTTACCAAAAGTTACGATGATCTTCAGATTGTCGCCGGGAGTGATCTCAACCAAGATGCTAATATCGGCTTTCCTGTATACCAGAAAGCCTCAGAATGCCAAGAAGACTTCGATGTAATTATTGATTTTTCCAATCCTCTGGCTTTACCTGAGTTATTTAACTTAATGCGTAAAACAGGCAAACCTGCCGTTATATGCACAACAGGACTTAGTCAGGAACAAAAAAACGAGCTTCAGGAAATAAGTAAAAAGCAAGCTGTTTTTGTATCTGCCAATATGTCCCTGGGAATTAATGTACTGATTCATCTGGCACAACAGACGGTCAAAATGCTTTACCCGGAATTCGACCTGGAAATCGTCGAAGCACATCACAAGCGCAAAGTAGACGCCCCATCAGGAACAGCATTGATGATTGCGGATGCCTTGAATGAAACACTTGACAATCAACTGGAATATGTTTATGACCGCAGTCAGAAAAAAGAAGCCAGAAAAGATAATGAAATAGGACTGCACGCTATTCGCGGAGGTAACATTGTAGGTGAACATACAGTAATGTTTGCCGGCGGTGAAGAAACCCTCTCCATACATCATAGCGCACACTCACGCGATGTTTTTGCTCGTGGAGCATTAGCTGCCGCCAGATTTATGCCGGGAAAACCAGCAGGCATGTACAATATGAAGGATTTAATTGCCAGCAATTAAAGATCGGGCAAAAGTAATTAAATTCTCAAATACAAAGCTGGTAAATTCCGTCAACAAATTGTTTGCAGAATTTATCAGCTTTTTTGAAAGACATTCAGACCATTAGATATGGAGACGGTTGCTAATGCAGAAAATAAAAAAAAATTTTGCCCAAAATAATGAAATATATCTTGAGTCGGTAAAAACAAATTACGGCAGAATGAAAAAAGTTGTTTTTTTTGGTATTCCTGTTAGCTTATTGCATCTAATAATGTTTGTTTTTTTTGTAAAAGCAGATAACAGCACAGAAATTGTATGGCGAGCAGGTATTATATTGTTACATATAGTTTTGATTACAATGTATGTATTTACTCTGCTTATTGTTGCTTATTTAAAACAAAAAGAAATTTCCTCTTTGAAGACAATGCTATTTCTTCAATATTTATATATTTTTTTGATAATTGTTTTAGGTGTTGCTATTGTTTCTATAGATCAATTAGTCACTACAAGCATAACTCCGTTCCTTGTTATCTGCACAGTAATTGCACTGGTATTTTTATTAAAACCTTTAGCTTCTGTACCAATTTATATAACTGCCTACTTGATTTTTTATTTTTCTATAGAGCTCACCCAAAATAATCCATCAGTTCTGGCATCAAACAGAGTAAATGGAATTACAGCCGCAGCAATTGGTATAGCACTATCAAATATTCTATGGCAATACTACAGTAAAGATTTTTTGCAAAAAAAATTAATAGAAAAACAAAATGCTAAACTTGAAATGCAAAAAAAAGATTTGGAAGAAATCAATATAAAATTAACTTATATGGCTTCCTGTGACGAATTAACAGGATTATTAAACAGAAGGGAATTTGAAAAACTGATTGAAAGAGCGTTGCTTGAAATACCAAGGCACGATAACAAAGCTTGTATTATTCTGGTCGACATAGACTATTTCAAAAATATTAATGATAGCTACGGACATCCTATAGGAGACGAAATATTAAAACAATTTTCTTTTATTCTAAAAACAGAGTTGAGAGAGATTGACCTCCTAGCACGTTGGGGCGGAGAAGAGTTTATCATAATGCTTCATAACACATCCGCAAAAGAAGGCTTTCCTATAGCAGAACGCATTAGAAGTGCTATAGAAAACAAAATATTTTTTGTAGACGGAAAAGAAATACAAATTACTGCTAGCTTTGGAATAGCAGACCTAAAATACCTAAAATCAAATTCATTAAACTCATCATACCAAAAAGCTGATAAAGCTTTGTATACTGCTAAAAATAACGGCAAAAATCAGTGCATTTTAGCAAAAACACCTGAGGTCTGTTAATACATTTTGTATATCATAGTAATTACCAAAACATCTTATCATGGCAGGAAAATTACAATAGTATTTCGAGCGAGTCTAAATAACTATTTTAGGCAATATCACTAGTTATATGTGTATAAGAAGGAAGATAAATCATCCACGGTTAAAACTTGGTGTTGTTTTGCATTTTTTCTGCAAAACAACACAAAAAAATTGACTTAAATATAAAAAAAAGCTATAATCAAGCTAATGTTTTGCAGAAAAATTGCAAAATGGAGGGTAAAATATATGCTTTTGGAATTTAAAACAAAGAACTATAAATCATTCGCAGATGAAGCAGTACTTTCAATGACTGCTGCCCCGAAACAGAAAGGGTTAGATTATAGCTTGCTCATTAAAAAGATAAAAGGAAAAAATTTAAAGGGACTTTGTTCTTCTGTTATCTATGGACCTAATGCTTCTGGTAAGACCAATATTATAGGGGCTATGGACACTTTTAGAGCGATCGTACTTAGAGGACATATTCGCAATTCCGAAGAACAATCTTCGCCTAACCAAGCAGCAAGTGCTTTAGAATTGATACCGAACAATACAGCAAAATGCTCAGATCCTGTTTTGTTCTCTATAGATTTTATAGAAAATAATTTGTTGATTCATTATAAAGTAATTTTTGATTTAGGCTGCTTTTTGGATAGTGCATATACAAGAAAAGTACTGATAGAAGAACTCCATGTTAATAATGAAAAGATTTTTATCAGAGATGGGAAACTATCCTTTGGAGATTTTAAAAATATCAATAAGTTTATTTCGAGCGGCGTTCGCAAGAATGAAGATAGCGTAAAAGAAATTGCGAAAAACAGTTTGAATGATAAAGAGCTGTTTTTAATGAACGGATTTAAACTTATCATAAGCCAGGGCTTTGTTAAGATAATTAACAATTGGTTTACAAACAAGTTCATGGTTATTTATAGAGCAGATTCCCTGCAACTCATAAAGCGATTTGTGGATCCGCAAAAACAGACGGTATATGTTGAAAAAACAACAAATAATGCGGCAAAGCTATTTGGAATAAACTCTAATGCGCTAGGATACGTAATAAGCGAAGATGAGGCCGAAGCCAAGTTGTGTTCAATATTTAAAAATATAAAGGATCAAAAAAATGCAATTGTCGCTGCGGAGATATTTGAATCGTATGGAACGATAAGATTTTTAAACATGTTCCCATTAGTAATAAGAGCAATTTTGACAGGTGGAACATTAGTCGTGGATGAGTTTGATGCATCAATCCATCCTATGGCACTGATGAGCATCATCAATATATTCCATAATGATGATATTAATGAAAAACATGCACAGCTGATTTTTAATACGCATAACCCAATATTCTTAAACTCAAATATCCTTAGAAGAGATGAGATAAAATTTGTAGAACGAGATGAGAGTAATAATAACAGTGTATTATACGCTTTGTCCGACTTTGGAACTACCGGTGAAAAGGGTGTCAGGAAGCACGAAGACTATATGAAGAATTACTTTATCAGCCAATATGGTGCGATAAAAGATATCGACTTTACACCGATCTTTGAGGAGTTAATCTCTAGAGAAAGAGAGGTGTAGAAATGGCAAAGTTAAAACAGACAAAAAAGTACTATTTCAGTGTTGAAGGTGAGACAGAGCAGTGGTATTTTAAATGGCTTCAAAATCTCATAAATGAAACGGCTGATTCTGAATATAAGGTTTCATTTGATTGCCCTGTTCAAAAGAATCCCCTGAAGCGGGCTAAATCGATTGTCGTGACGAGTAAAACAGATATTTATCATATTTCGGATTATGAAAGCGATGATGAAATTCATGTAAGAGAATTCAGAGAAGCCATGGATAACATGAAGCTTGCAAAAGAACTTGGAAAGCAAATAAACTATAAATTCGGTTATACAAACCTGACTTTTGATTTATGGATTGTGCTCCACAATTCAAACTGTAATGGCTCGTTAGCGCATCGGAGACAATACTTGCAGCATATTAACCGTGCTTATAATGAAAACTTTGAAAACATGGATGAGTTTAAGCATGAGAACAACTTTAAAAGGGTCTTGGGGCAGCTCGCCTTGCAAAATGTCAGAGATGCCGTAGAACGAGCCAAGCTGATTATGCAAAGAAATTCAGAAAACGGCTATGTGCTTCAAGAATACAAGGGGTACAGATACTACAAAGAAAATCCTTCGTTGGCAATATGGGAAGTGATTGAACGAGTTTTAGTAGAGTGCAGTTTGGTTTAAAAAACGTTTAATAAAATCAAGCATTCAGCAATACTAATTATCTACAGATTCTTCTACCGAATCCTCTATAAAATCATCAGACTCTGAATCATCTGATTTTTTCATCATATATTTATCCAGACCTCGGTAAGCATAGAAAGTTGTCATCAAAAGATTAAAAGCAAAACCAAAGAATAAATACCAGAACACTGCTAAGATAAATGTTATACCATTATTGATGAAAATCAAAACAGCCGGTATGCCAAATATTACTATAAAAGATAAAATCAGCATAAGAAAATTCATTGGCAATTTAAGGATGGCAAAGAAAAAACTGTTTTTATAAAGCTGTTTTAGATTGAGCTCAAAAGTTACCATCATTGGATACAGATACATCTGCATTATGCAAAATAATAAAAAAAGAATAACAATTACTGTGGTCAGAACAGTTTTAATCAGCTCATTTTGAATAAATCCAGCCTGGTTGTAAAAATTCAAATTAACGACAAACACTATTGTAACAACAAAAGCAATCAGACCAGATGCCAGAGATTGTTTAATATTGGATAAAGCATGTTCCTTAAAGTCTGACCAGATAAAAGAGTGTTCCTCTCTGCTATAGTTTCTTAAAACATATACTATTCCTGCATGCACCGGTCCTATGATTATTAAAGAAAGCCCGGTAAGAAGCATTCCAAAAAGGAAAAACATCAAGGTCATCTCAAAGGCTTGTGCAATCAGCAGGTCAGTCCCTTCTTGCACGGTTCCTAAAGCAGCATTAAAATCCAAACCGGGAAACAATGTCTGTATTAGAAAAGAACTGCCAAAAAAAGCAAGCAATAATGCCGGTATGCTAAAAATCACGTACATTATATTAATCAAGGCTATTTTCCAAAACTTGCGGCCGACAATACCAAAAAAAGTTGGTATCGCACCACGATCCAAATCTTCTGGATTTACACCTTTTCCCTCTTTATTGTAATTAAAAAAACCAAAAAAACCTGCCATGAAAGCCTCCATCAATTATTTGTTAATCAGAAAATTATAACGCAGTGCAGACAGACGGTCAATTTGTTCCAACGACTCACTTATAATCGCCTGAATTTTTGCCGCTTTGCCCTTAAATTTCTGTTCCGGCAAGTCAACCAGCCCGAAATTAGCATTCATCGGCTGGAAATTTTTGCTATCGGCAGAAGATACATAATGTGCCATCGCACCAATGACTGTATGCCTGTCAGGCAAAAGTTTTGATCTATTTTCAGAATTAATACCAAGAACCTGTAATGCAGCCTGAAACCCTGCGATTATGCCAGAAGCAGCAGATTCAACATAACCCTCCACCCCGGTCATCTGTCCGGCAAAATACAAATCTGATCTTTTTCTGCAACTATAATCAGCATTTAATATATCAGGTGATTTCATAAATGTATTTCTGTGCATAACACCATATCTTACAAATTCAGCATTCTCTAAACCAGGTATCATCTGAAAAACCCTTTTCTGCTCAGGGAATTTCAATCTGGTCTGAAAACCAACAAGATTGTATAAGGTGGCAGCCTGATTATCCTGACGGAGCTGTACACAAGCAAACGGTTCTTTTTCCGTTCTTGGGTCTTTTAAGCCTACAGGTTTTAGAGGACCAAATCTAATTGTGTCATACCCTCTTTTGGCCATCGTTTCAATCGGCATACAGCCTTCAAAAACTATTTCGCGGTCAAAATCATGTACGGCTGCCAGCTCTGCAGTAATTAAGGCTTCATAAAAATGCTGGTATTCATCTTTGTTAAACGGACAATTAATGTAGTCAGCTCCTCCCCTGTCATATCTTGACTGGCGAAAAGCAATATCATAGTTTATCGAATCAGATGCAACAATCGGCGCGGCCGCATCAAAGAAATGCAAAGTATTCTGTCCCAGTTCTTTTTCAATATCTGCAAACAAGTCACCTTCGGTCAACGGACCGGTGGCAATAACAGTCAATCCGCTTTGTGGTAATTTGTCTATTTTTTGAGTTGTTACGCTTATAAACGGATTGTCCATAATCTCAGAAGTAACCAATTTAGCAAAAGCTTCTCTATCTACGGCAAGAGCACCGCCTGCCGGCAAAGAAGTCTGATCAGCACAACGAACAATTAAAGAATCCAATCTGCGCATTTCCTCTTTGAGCAAACCAACCGCATTTTCCAGTCTGGCCGCTCTCAAAGAATTACTACAAACAAGTTCTGCCATATAAGGCAAATTATGCGCCTGAGTCATATGCCGTGGCTTCATCTCTATTAAATTGACCTGTACTCCACATTGTGCCAGTTGCCAGGCAGCTTCACAGCCTGCAAGGCCAGCTCCTATTACAGTTGCCTGCTTCATACATCATCACCTGAATCTACTGATGTTTTATCAGCAGTAGTATCACTTGTCAGACTGTCATTTGAGGCAGTCTTATCTGATTTCTCTTTAGCCGATTTTTCTGTTTTCTTAGTAGCCTTTTTTTGGTTTGTCGGACAATCTCTATTACCACATTTAGGGAAGGAACGTCCACGGAATCTTTTCCATACCATGTAAGTTCCGCAGGTTTCACAGGTTCTTCCGTCTATGGGTATATCCCAGCTGATAAAGCCACATTCCGGGTCACTTCCTTTTTTATCACAAGTGTAAAACCGGCTATTGCGGTATTTTCTTGATGTTCTGGCAATAAGCCCTGAACCACATAAAGGACATTTACCCTGAACCTGTTCTTCTACGTTTTTGGTGAACTTACATTCAGGATAATTTGTACAGGCTATAAATTTGCCGTATCTTCCTTCTTTTATAACCAGATCGCCTTCATTACAGGTAGGACATTTCTCCCCTGTAGGAACCTCCGGCATTTTTACTCTTTCAACATTATCATTTGCCTTTTCTATTCTTTCGTGAAAAGGAGGATAGAATTGCTCAAGTAGTCTTACCCAGTTTTCATCACCTGACTCTACAGTATCAAGATCTTTTTCCATCCCTGCGGTAAATGTCACATCTACAATATTGTCAAAATGATTTTCCAGCAATTCTGTGACAATAGTTCCTAAATCAGTAGGCAATAGATGACGTTTATCCTTGTCTACATATTTTCTGTCCAGAATCGTAGATATAGTGGGAGCATATGTTGACGGTCTTCCTATACCTTGTTCTTCCATAGCTTTTATCAGACTTGCTTCAGTGTAGCGCGGAGGTGGCTGAGTGAATTTTTGCTCAGGTTTGAGATGATCTAGAATAAGTTTGTCACCTTCACTTAATTCGGGCAATACTTCCTTATTCAAATCGTCACTTTCTTTTTCATCCTCCTGACTACCTTCTGCTGAAACACCATACTGTTTAAGCCATCCTGGAAATTTGACTGTTTCTCCGCTTACTCTAAACAAATGTGTATGCGCAACAATATCCGCAGTCACAGTGTCTACAATAGCAGCAGCCATCTGAGATGCCATAAATTTATCCCATATCAGCTTATATAATCTATATTGGTCATTGGAAAGCTGAGCTCTGATCTTGTCTGGAGGAAGTTCAAAATGAGCCGGCCGAATCGCCTCATGAGCATCCTGGGCTGCATTTTTATTTTTGAATTTCCGTGGTGATTTAGGTAAATAACTATCGCCATACTGTGAAATAATATATTTACGTGCTTCCTGCTCGGCTTCAGGTGAAACGCGCATTGAATCTGTACGGATATAAGTAACTAAAGCAGTTGCTCCGACAGATGGCAGATCCACCCCTTCATAAAGCTGCTGTGCAACACTCATTGTTCTCTTTGAACTATAACCAAGATAACGTGATGCTTCCTGCTGCAGCGTACTTGTTGTAAAAGGTGCATTCGGCTGTTTTTGCCTGCTGCCTTTTTTTACTTTCTGAACCTGCCATTCCTTATTTTCAAGAGATTTCAATAACTCCTGCATTTCTTCAAGACTTTTCACTTTGCGCTTTTCAAGCTTTTTGCCATTAAATTCGCCGTGATATCGACTGCGGAAAGGCGAATCTGCAGCTTGTTTTTTAAGAAAAGCAGTCAAAAGCCAATATTCTTCCGGATTAAATGCTTTTATCTCTCTTTCTCTTTGAACAATCATTCTTGTAGCCACAGATTGTACTCTACCGGCAGAAAGACCTTTACGAACCTTTCGCCAAAGCAAGGGACTTAATTCATAACCTACAAGCCTGTCCAGAATTCTTCTTGCCTGCTGTGAGTTAACTCTATTCATATCTATTGGCCGAGGGCTTTCCACAGCTTTTTTGACAGCAGACTCGGTTATTTCATTAAAAGCTATACGGCACTGACTGTTCTCATCTACTTTGAGCACATGGGCGATATGCCAGGCTATAGCCTCTCCCTCACGATCAGGGTCAGTTGCGATCAAAATTCGATCTGCATCAGCTGCAAGATCTTTTAATTCACGTATTACTTTTTCTTTGCCCTTCATAGTTATATAGCGAGGTTTAAAACCTTGCTTGACATCTACACCAATTGAGGAAGAAGGCAAATCACGTATATGCCCAACCGATGCAGATATAATATAATCATCTCCAAGATATCTGCCAATTGTCTTAGCTTTAGCAGGCGACTCGACTATTACCAGGTTTTTTCCCATTTAAT
This sequence comes from Ercella succinigenes, assembly GCF_900002895.1. Classification (NCBI taxonomy): domain Bacteria; kingdom Bacillati; phylum Bacillota; class Clostridia; order Eubacteriales; family Oscillospiraceae; genus Ercella; species Ercella succinigenes. The sequence goes on from NZ_CDHP01000020.1 coordinate 112,242, forward strand.
CAATTCCTTTATAAATAAAATAATTTACAGCACAGCTATCAAAAATCTAAAAGTTTATTTCACAAGGAAAGCCAAAATCTGCTTTCCACACAAAATATAGCAGTTTTGTACAAAATATAGCAAGTCTGCATTTCGTCACTTTTTATGACAACATGTACCATTATATACTGTAAAATCACTTATATGTCAAAAAATACCGTCCTCGGCTATTTAATATCCTACCTGAAAGCTCAAGCATAGTAAGACAAGAAGCTGTTTTTTCAATAGATTGGTTAATCTGCGAAGATATATCATTTATATTCATATCACGCTCTGTAAGGCAGCTTAAAATATCATTTGCTATATCAGATACATTAGCTGTATGTCTGTCAGCAGTGCTTTTATCCTCCGTTTTATCATCTAATTCTGATTTTTTCAAAGGACAATCGTATTCATTAATAATTTCATCGATGTCATCCAATAGACATGCTCCATCTTTGATAAGTTGATGACAACCCGAACTTTTCTTTTGCAGAATATTTCCCGGCACAGCAAACACGTCTCTTCCTTGATCTGCTGCAAAAGCCGCAGTTACTATAGTACCACTATATTTCGGAGATTCAGTTATTATAACAATATCTGCCAAACCACTTAAAATGCGGTTTCTGGCAGGAAAAAACTGCCGAATGGGTTTGGTTCCAGGCGGATGTTCACTTATTAGCAGACCTTGATCTGCAATCTTTTTTTGCAGCTCCTTATTCTGAGGTGGATAAAAAATGTCAGTTCCACAGGCAACAACTCCTACGGTTAAGCCTGAATTTTTCAAAACAGCTTCATGTGCTCTGGCATCTATACCTTTTGCCAGACCACTAATAACAACAGTGTCAAAAAGAGCTAATCGTCCGGCGATATTTTCTGTAACTTTCAAGCCATAAGGAGTAGCCTCTCTGGTACCCACAATAGTTACAGCTAAGTATTTTGTCAAAAAAGAATCCAGTTTTGTCCCCTGAAAAAACAATACAGCCGGACAGCCGCTGATTTGTTTTAGCTTCGGCGGGAATTTATTATCATAATAATCAAGGGCAAAAATTTGTTTACCATTCAAAAGACAAGCCTGTTCAATTGCTGATTTACGTTCAGCAGTTTTTTGCCATTGCTTAACCATATTAAGATGGTTTTTCTCAAAATAAATTTTGGTTCTGCCAGTAATATAGGGATCGCAATCTTCAGCTTCAATTGTAGCTTTAAGCTCATTTACCAGTTTGGGAAAATCAAGCTGCCATATACCGTAAAGACCATTCGATTTCTCCAAGATCAGAAGTTGAAATTTGACCGGTAATCTTATTTTACGGCAAAAGTCTACAAACCAGATGGCACAAGCAAGATTTTTTGACTCTACTGTCATAGTTTTTGCAAATATCATATCTTGTTTTCCCTTTATATAATCAGTCCTACTCTTAGTCATACATTCAATTATGTTACTGACAAACATATTTACATTAAAAGCTTTGGTTATACAACCGGCCGCTGTAGTCTATATTGAAAAGCTTCAGCAACATGTTCAGTTTTCACTTGTTCTTCATTTTGAAGATCCGCGATCGTTCTTGCTAATTTTAAAACCTTAATATAACCTCTGGCAGATAGCCTTAGAGTCTCAGCAGAAGAGGCCGTGAATTTAAGAATTTCATTTGAAAACTTAAAAAGACCGGAAATATCATCACTTTTAACCCTGCTGTTTAACTGTTCACTTATTCCATATTCCCGTGTTCTTTGTTTTTGAATTCTCCAGCATTTTTCAATATCTTTTTTCATCTGCCAGATTACCAGCGTAGAATTTTTACCTGAAACACTATCAGGTAATTCATCTCCCTTTAATCTGGTCATTTCTATAGTAATATCCATTCTGTCCATTAAAGGTCCGCTAATTTTACCAAGATGCCTTTTTATTTGTTCTGCATTACAATTACAGGCAGAATCCTTTTCAAGATATTCACCACATTGGCATGGATTAGCCGCACCAATCATCAAAAAATCAGCCGGCCATGTAACCTGATTATTAAGTCTGGAAATATTCACTACTTTATTTTCCAGGGGCTGTCTAAGGCTATCCAAAACAACAGCACTGAATTCTGTCATTTCATCAAGAAACAAAACCCCTGAATGAGCAAGACTACAAAGTCCAGGTGACGGGAAACGACCTCCTCCTGTCAAAGCCGCACGTGTAATACTATGATGCGGGGCATAGAATTTCCGTTCTTTAATTAAACCACTGTTTTGGGCAAGCCTCCCGGCAGCACTGTGTATTCTTGTTATCATCAGTGCTTCCTGATTATCAATCGGCGGCAAAAGATATGGCATAATCTGTGCCAGAGTGGTTTTACCACAACCGGCAGACCCCATAAGCAAGCTATGATGCCAACCGGCGGCCGCCAGAGTCAAACCTCTAACAGCTCTTTTTTGTCCAGCAAAGTTAATTGTTTCTATTTCAGAACTATTTCCTGCTAATTCATCCTCCTGTTCGCAGTTCGCTGTATGCATAATATGCTTTTTAGCTACCAGCTCCAGACAATATTTTTTGTCCAAAGCCAGAATTTTTACAGCCTCGCTCAAACTTGAGGCAGGTATTGGTTTACACGCATCAACCGAATCTGCCTCTAACCAGTTATCTGATGGAACGATCATTTCCTCAATGCCATTTTCCAGACATGCCACAGCCATGCAGATTACACCAGGCAAAGGTTTGACCTGCCCCTTAAGACTTAATTCCCCAAAAACACATGGCAGCCAATCACTTCTTTTTTGACTCAATTGACCGGAAGCAATTAATATTGCCAAAGCAAGAGCCAAATCAAATGAGGTTCCTTCTTTTTTTAACCAAGCCGGAGCATAACTGGCTGTCAGTTTTCCTTGCGGAAAATTAAAACCGCTATTTTTAATTGCAGCATAAACCCTGTTACGAGATTCTTTAACAGCAGAATCCCCTAATCCAACAATTTCGAAATGCGGCATACCAGGCAGTAAAGAAACCTCAATTTCAACAAGAACGCCTTCTATACCAAATAAAGCACATGACAAAATTCTGCCATACTTTACTTTGTTCACAAATATCAACTCCTGTAAAAATCTTAAACCTATCATTCAAAATCTAAGTTTCTTCATTCAAAAAGCTTTGTTTCACGCAATCCGTAAAATTCTACTTCTGCCACTCAAATGATAAACTTATCTAAACAATTATTGGCGTCCTTTTTTCGACAAAAACTGACAATAACATGCATTATCTGTCAAATCTATCTTTTTAGCTGATAATCAGCTAATATTATTGAAGCTGATATTGCCTGACTGGCGATAATCTGCCATAATACCACAGGATAAACATTAATCGGAGGAATAATAAATGCGTCTTGGTATAGTAGGTCTGCCTAATGTTGGCAAAAGCACATTGTTTAACGCAATTACAAAGGCAGGGGCATCTGTTGCCAATTATGCTTTTTGTACAATAGAGCCCAATGTCGGTGTTGTAGCCGTTCCTGATAGTAGACTTGATAAGCTGGCAGAAATTTACAAGCCGGAAAAAATAACTCCCGCTACAATTGAATTTGTGGATATTGCAGGACTTGTACGTGGAGCCAGTAAAGGTGAAGGTCTGGGAAATAAATTTCTAGCCAATATTCGTGAAGTAGATGCCATTGTTCACGTTGTGCGCTGCTTTGATGATGAAGATGTAATGCATGTAGACGGTCAGACTGATCCAGCCAGAGACATTGATACAATAAATCTGGAACTTATACTATCTGATATGGAGTATATGGATCGCAGGATCGAGAAAACAAAAAAAATGTTAAAAGGTGGAGATAAAAAATATCTTGCCGAAGTAGCTTATTACGAAAAACTTGCAGGACACCTGGCTGACGGCAAACCTGCAAGAACCTTGATTACTCAGGAAGATGAGCTTGTTTATCAAAATGATCTCTTCCTGTTGACGCTTAAACCTGTATTATATGTAGCAAACATAAATGAACAGGATATAAACGGTCCAGAACCAGTTTATGTTGATGCCGTCAGAAAGATCGCGGCAACAGAAAATTCAGAAGTAGTCGTTATAAGTGCCAAAATCGAAGAAGAAATATCAACATTAGACGATGAAGAAAAGCAAATGTTTCTGCAAGACCTTGGTTTAACAGAAAGTGGACTAGATAAGATAATTCATGCAGGCTACAATCTGCTTGGTCTAATGTCATATCTTACAGCAGGAGAACCAGAAGTAAGAGCCTGGACAATTCAAAAAGGAACCAGAGCACCTCAGGCAGCAGGCAAAATCCATACAGATTTTGAACGTGGCTTTATACGTGCTGAAGTAATTAATTTTGATGATCTTATAGCTTCGGGAACATATGCTCAGGCAAGAGAAAAAGGGCTGGTAAGATCTGAGGGTAAGGAATATATCATGAAAGATGGAGATATTGTTCTTTTCCGTTTTAATGTCTGATAAATTTGCAACCAGAAAAAAAGATTCGGCAATTCACATTTTTTCAATTTTGTCGAATCTTTTTTTGAGCAAATATGACGAAATACGTCCTACAGAAAATATAGCAGTAAGCCCTATTAATCCAATCCAGAAAGCTTTTCTGTCAACAGTCTCAAACCGATGCGAAAAGGCTATCAAAAGCAAGCTTCCACTCTGATAAAAAGCCCATGCTAAAACATCATTAACAGTTCTCATTTGCAAAGCTGGTAGTTGTCTTACAATATTAATAAGTAAAAAGCAACTTAGCCAGGCAATATTAAGCCAGAAGAATAAATCATAAAAACCTTCTGCCAAAACAATTTTTATCACTATTACAGCAACTATGGCAATAATCCAGACAATGCCGCTTTTATCTTTTTTTAATTTCTTTATATCCATAATCTACTCTGCCTGCTCCGTATCTGCTTTATCAATTTCCTGATAGCGAATACCTCTTGTAGACAATTCCTGCTGAAACATTACAGTTACCTGCTGTCTTAAATCTTCAACACTTGAGCTATTATCAATTTCCCGATCGGCAAGTTTAAGATACTCTTCTTTTGTCATCTGCATCTGCATTCGCCTTTTAGCTTCATCTTCCGACATTCCTCTTTTTCTAAGTCTCTTTAGACGAACACTTTCTTCTGCCCATACAACCCATACCTGATCGCATAGATCAAGAAAACCATGTTTCACAGGTATAGGAACATCAAGAATAACCGCTTTTTCTTTTTTCTCGGATAGCTGCTCAACTTTATAACGCATTTGTTCAACCACATGACGGTGAATAATCGAACTAAGAATATCTAATTTCTTCTTATCCTTAAAAACTGTTTTTGCCATTTTTGATCTATCAAGATCACCTTTTTCATTCAAAACCGACATGCCAAAAATGTCTACAATTTCAGGCAAAGCTACCCCGCCGGATCTTGTTATTTCACGCGAAATGGCATCGGCATCCAGAACTTTTAATCCTGCCTCTTTACATAAAGCAGCCACTGTACTTTTGCCGCAACCAATTCCACCTGTAATACCTATAATAAACATCCACAATACTCCTGTCTAAACTCACTTACACTCAGACCAATTATAACCACGATGAACCTCAGCTATCAGAGGGACGCTTAAAGCAGCTGCACTTTCCATCGCCTGCTGTAAAATAACAGCCGCCTGATCTGCTTCATTTACCGGAGCTTCCACAATTAGTTCATCGTGGACTTGCAAAATCAAAGCTGATTTCATATTGTTTCTTCTAAACTCTGAACTGACTTTTACCATTGCAGTTTTTATTAAATCAGCTGCTGTTCCCTGTACAGGAGCATTCATAGCAGCTCTTTCTCCAAACATACGTACATTACGATTAGTTGATTTTAATTCGGTTATATACCGCCTGCGACCGCTCATAGTCTCAACATAACCCTTTTCATGTGCATTTTCAATCAATCCATCCAGATAGCGACGCACTCCGGGGTACTGTTCATTATAATTCTTAATGTATTCATGTGCTTCTTTGACAGTAACACCTAAATCTCTGGCAAGCCCGAAATCACTTATACCATATACAATACTAAAATTTACAGTTTTTGCAATCGCTCTTTGATCTGAATTAATCATTTCCGGCGGTAAATTAAAAATACTACAGGCTGTATTCATATGTATATCCTGATCATTTGTGAAAGCTTCCAACATCGCTTTATCTTGCGAAAGATGTGCCAACAAACGCAGCTCGATCTGGGAATAATCAGCATCCAGCAATATATGCTCAGGTGCTGCCACAAAGACTTTCCTGATTTGAGCACCGGCTTCACGCCTTATAGGTATATTTTGAAGATTGGGCTCGGAGCTACTCAATCTGCCTGTAGATGTCAAAACCTGGCTAAAAGTTGTATGAACTCTCCTATCTGCTGCAATCAGTTTTGACAAGCCATCGACAAAAGTTGATTTCAGCTTGCTTACCTGCCTATGCGCAATTATTAATTCAATAACAGGATGCTCATTTTTTAATCTTTCAAGTTCATCAGCATCAGTTGAAAAATTACCACCACTTCTTTTTTTGCCGGTTTTAAGACCCAGTCTCTCAAACAATACTTGTCCCAACTGTTTAGGAGAGTTTAAATTGAATGACTCACCGCTCAAATCATAAATCTGCGCCTGCAGCAAATCAATTTCCTTTTGCATACTGGCAGAAAGACTGTTCAACTCTTCACTATCAAGCAAGAATCCATGCCTCTCCATTTCAAAAAGGATTTTTGTCAACGGTATCTCAAGCTCAAACATTAATTTAGAAAGTTTTTCATCTTCGTCAAAAACACTTTTTTGAACAGAGAAAATTTTTGCCAGAGCATCACAATATCTGATTGCATCTTTAAGTTCAGACTCTTGATACGTTCTGTCTCCAGAATCTGTTAATTGCTCTTCACCATCTGCCTCAGAAGATATCGTACCTGCGATTGCTTCACTTAATGAAAGCTGCACCGGCTGATTTGAAACTTCATCAGATGCCTGCCAGAAATCACCGGTAGCTTGCTGATATAATCTTGCAAAATCTGGCTTACCATCAATCTGATTAAGCAGATATCCTGCAATCATAGTATCATGTGGATTTATGGAAAAAGGATTAATGCCAGATATTTTAAGAAAACTTTTATAGTCAAAAACTATTATTGAAGTCTTATCATTAACTGTTTTATCAAGTTCAGAACAAAAAAAGCAAAGATTTTTGCGGCTAATTACAATGTCTTTAGCATTTGCTTTTCCATCAGTGATATCTTTATAGCTTTTAAGCGGGTCGTAAAGAGAAAACAAATAATTATCATCATTAACTGACTTCAGGGCAATTAAAAACTTTTCATCAATCAGCAAATTCTGCTCAATGTTTGATAAAAAATCTGACTTATCAACAATCATTACATGGTCTGGAATTCTTACCTGCTCATCACCACTGAAAGAATCATAATTTTCACCATCTGATGATCTAAGATTAAATTTTTCAATCAAACTTTTGAACCCATATTGGCGAAACTGTTCCAACAAAGACGCTTTGTCAATTTTCTTAATCTTCCAATTTAAAATATTAGAATCAAGAGGTACATCTAAACATATTTCTGCAAGCTGCAAAGATAAATAAGCCATTTCTTTGCTTTCAGCAAGCTTTTTCGCCTGTGATGATGTTATGTCATCAAGATGTTCGTACACTTCATCAAGTGAGCCATATTTGCTAATAAGGCTGATTGCGCCCTTTTCGCCAATACCTTTAACGCCTGGTATATTATCGGAAGGATCACCCATAATAGCTTTTATATCAATAAGTTGTTTTGGATCAACTAAGTATTTGTTTTTTACATACTCAACATCTACTATCTGCGTATCTGATTTACCTCCTCTTGTTAGAGGTTGCAAAACCTTTATACTATCACTTACAAGCTGGAAACTATCTTTATCTCCTGTAATTATAACTACTTCAAACCCTGCTTTAGCGGCTTTGTCGGCCATAGTTCCCAATATATCATCAGCCTCATAACCTGGTATTTCTAAGCGAGGCATACCAAGAGAATCAAGCAAATTTTTCAATAAAGGAATTTGAATTGCCAAATCATCCGGCATGGGTTTTCTGGTACCTTTATACTGATCATATGCCTTATGTCTAAAAGTAGGTTCTTTAAGATCAAATGCAGCACAAGCATACTCTGGTTTAATCTCTTCCATATATTTTGAGAGCATATTCATAAATGCATAAAGAGCACCTGTCGGAGTACCGTCAGGTGCTGTTAAAGGATTTCTGTTATTAAGACCATAGTAAGCTCTATTAATTAAACTATTGCCGTCAAGCAGCATTATTTTGTCAGCCAAAAAATCATCCTCCAATTCTGATTGCTATCCAGTCAAGATGACCTAACTCCTGCTCATTTATTTGTTTTTGCCAATCAGCAAACTGTTCCTGACCGATTTCTATTTCGACAGAAAGCATACTCTCCTGATCGGTGATCTTTTTAAGACTATAAGCAGAATTACTAGTCTCAAGCATAGTTCTGATAGTATCCATTTGTTGATTTATTTCCCATGAAGGCCATGCCGATAAGATCATTATCTCTATATTATCACCATTTTCCAGTGATCCATTACTGGCATCTATTCGAGGTTCATCACTGTCTGAAACTATTTCCGAATTACTCGCATTACTGTCTACAGAAGTATCCAGGGCAGACTTTCTGACAAGAATTCTTAAAGCATCTGCCGAAGATAAAAAACTTACAGTCGCATCAGCATCTACAGATTCACCATTCTCATTATTTGTATCAGTAGTATTATCTGTAATTCTGATTGCAAAAAGATTGGAAACAGCTGCCAGATCAGATAGTTTACCAGTATAAACTGTCCAGCTATCACTTATTTCCATCTCTTTTATCTCACCCTCAACACCACCATTTGCTTGAAAAGTTTCTTCTGAGCTTTCTTCCTCACCCATGATCATATCATCTGACGATTTTTCAATGCCGTCTTCAGCCATAATGGATCCCCCAAAATCCAGCCCCGCAGAATCCACTTCCAAATCGTTTGTCTGCTCCATCGTAGCAATCTCATCAAAACTATCCAATAAGAAAGCTTTATCACTTCTACTATAGGCAAGATCCCTTATCAGAAAACCAGCCACAAAAAGTAAAACTATTATAGCGGCAGATCCAGCCAAAGACTGTGGTCTGAACAAATAATTTAGAATTTTCGCCTTTTTGCCGGTATCTTTTTCAACTGGATCATTCTTCTTTTCTTCTTTTTCTGAAGAATCAGCAGCAACAGAAATATTTTTTCCCTGTTTTTTCTGATCTTTCTGATATTTATTTATGTACATTACGGCTCTTTGTGCCTGCTCATTTGACTTTATAGTGTTCATGATATTTTCATGAACTCTCTCTTTTTCTTCAGCAGTCATCTGAACATTTTCTTCTAACATATTTTTATGTTCAAGCCATTGCTGCTGCACCAATAATTCCGATTTGCAATCCGGACAAGCTTCAATATGACGCTCAAAGGCATTCTTCTCTTGCTCGGTCATTTCACCGTCAAGATAATCTATCATTCTGTTTTCTATATCTGAACATGAAATTTTCATATTTAAGCTCCTTTCCGGGTACCACCCTTATTGCTTAGACGAACCTTTTGTCTTAATTGTTCCAAAAAATCCCGGATCCGTCTCATTTAACTGTTTTAATAACTGTTTTCTTGCCCTAAAAAGCCTTGACTTAACAGTTCCGGCCGTCAAATCAAGCATTTGAGATATCTCCTGATAACTAAAATGCTGAAAATCCCTTAACAACAAAATATCACGCATTGTCTCTGGCAGCTGCATAATAGCATTTCTAATATGATTAACAGATTCTTTTTCTATAATCTGTTCGTCTGGTAATGGACTCGAATCACTGATTGTACCAAGATAAGACAAACCAGAGTCATCTTCTGAATTATCTGTTTCCAAAGAAACTGTTTGATGTCTTGATCGTGATCGGAGCATATCCTTAGTTGTATTTACCGCAATTCTATATAGCCAGGTGTAAAAAGAAGACTTAAAGCCAAAACTGCCTAATGAATACCAAGCTTTAATGAAAGTCTCCTGCGTACAGTCTTCAGCGTCCTCGCGTTTGCCCGTAAGTTTAAGGCAAAGAGCAAAAATCCTAGGCATATAAAGCTCAACAAGTCTGGAAAAAGCATCTGCATCCCCCTGCCTTGCAAGTTTAAGCCATTCAGATTCTGCCGAATTTTGTATGTCAGACATTCAGTATTCCTTTCCAACATAAATCTGAGCATTCGCTTGCTGCAAACACCATAGTGGTCATTATATCATATCCACCGTTAATGATCACAAGACCTTATTCCCTGGTATCTGGACCCGTACCAGAATAAGGATCCTCAGCCATCCGATTAAGTCTTAATCTTCTGGCAACAGGAAGCATAGCAAGACCAAGCAAAATCGCTGCAACCCCTTGCACAGCGTTAAAAGGCAGAGCGATGGCAGCGGTCATCGCACCCTGAGCTAACGCTATAGGTGAGTGTGTCAAGGCATAATAAAACATTTCAAAAATAAAATATCCACTGATCATTATCACTTCACAAATAGCAATAACTCCAGCCGCAGGTAAAATTCCTATTTTAGGATATTTTTTGAACATAATTCCGGCAAAAAGTCCCATAATTCCTTTTATCAGAAAAGTGGCTGGTGCAAAAACAACATATGAGGACAGAATATCTGCCATTGCAGAACCTATTGCTGCACTTACAGCAGCATAAGGACCCATTATCATAGCAGCAGCCATAATAACACCATCACCAAAATTCACATAACCTTTTAATGCAGGCATTGGTATGGGAAACTGAAAAATCATTGTAGCGATCAAAATAATTGCCGCAAGAATTCCCCCATAAGTAATCTTTAGAACAGCTTCACGAATTTTTTCAGGATTTTTATTTTTTCCTGTAAAATCAGACATTATTGTACCCCTTTTCATATCACCTTTTAGTAAACCTTTAATGTATTAAATATAAATATTCAAATCAACCATGTCAATGACAGTAACTTTACAAATATTGACGTTTTTTAACCAAAAACCAATTGAATATTTCTGTTCACAAATATATATTGATATAGATCCCACAATAATAAAGAGTTCTTACATACTCAATATGAGCGGGAAATAATTTCTCTTAGGTGTAATATGGTATTTTCAAGCCTGTTTTTTTTGTATGCCTTCTTGCCGTTATGTCTGCTTTTTTATTTATTTGCAGGCAAAACCAAAACCAAAAATATTATCCTTTTGATATTTTCACTCTTCTTTTATGCTTGGGGAGAGCCTGTTTATGTCCTTTTGATGGTTATGACCGGTATATTAGTTTATGCAGCAGGACTCAAGCTTGATCAGCATAAAGAATCCACCGGCAAAAAAAAGTTCTATTTAACCTTCATTATAATAGTAACACTTGGATCTCTTGCCATTTTTAAATATAGCGGGTTTATTGTATCAAATCTTAACCTTATACCTGGTATTAATATCCCTGTACCAAAGCTCACATTGCCTATAGGCATTTCATTTTATACTTTTCAGACTTTAACCTATGCTATAGATCTTTATAGAGGAAAAGCCAAGGTGCAGAAGTCATTAGCCAATTTCCTGCTATATGTTTCATTGTTCCCTCAACTGATTGCAGGTCCAATCGTAAGATATACAGATATATCAGAACAGATTGATAATCGCAAAATCACATTGAACGGATTTTCAAAAGGAATAAGCAGATTTCTGATCGGTCTTGGTAAGAAAGTATTAATTGCAAACCATGCCGGTGAAATTGTTGCTCAAACTATTGGCAGCAGACTAAACGACCTCAGCACAACAGAAGCCTGGCTAGGTATTCTTGCTTTTGCCTTGCAGATTTACTTTGATTTTTCTGGTTATTCGGACATGGCAATCGGTCTGGGTCATATGTTTGGATTCGACTTCAAAGAGAATTTCAATTATCCATACATCTCTAATTCAATTACAGATTTCTGGCGCCGCTGGCATATTTCACTAAGTTCTTTTTTTAGAGACTATTTATATATTCCACTTGGCGGAAACAGAAAATGGCAGATCAGAAATATGCTCATAGTTTGGCTTTTAACAGGATTATGGCACGGCGCCAGTTGGAATTTTGTTCTTTGGGGACTTTATTTCTTTGTTTTACTAACTTTTGAAAAATTATTCCTGCTGAAAGTATTAGCAAAAATACCGAGATTTTTCGGGCATATATACTCTATATTTACTGTTCTTTTAGGTTGGGTTTTCTTCTACTTTACAACACCCTCGGAAATAGGAATAATGTTTACAAAAATGTTCGCAAATGGAGCCGGCCAGCATTATAATGTAATGGCAGAGATATTATTACAAAATGAGCTTTTATTCCTTGTACTTGCAATATTACTTACCACACCGATTATAAAAGCTGCAGGTAAAGCTCTGGAACAAACCAAAAAAGCCAGAACATATCATCCGGTTTATACCTTTACAGTTGCCGCCATACATTTACTATTGCTGCTATTTTGCACCGCTTCACTGGCTGGTTCAAGTTTTAATCCCTTTCTGTATTTCAGATTTTAAGGAATGTTATAGAATATAAAAAGTTTTATTAAAAGAAACTGGAGATATGATAAAAATGAATAAACATCAGCAAAAAATCGTTATAATGTTTTTGTTGCCTATATATATTTTGGGGATTTTGAAATTTGTCTGGCCAAACAAAGATATTTCTGCAAGTGAAAACAGAAAACTACAGCAAATGCCGAAATTAACCTGGCAGAGTCTTTATAGTGGCAGTTTCAGCAAAGACTTTGAAAGCTGGTTTACAGACCAGTTTCCCTTTCGTGATACTTTTATTGAAGCCGACAGGCAAATAAAGAGCCTAATGCAAGTTTCTTTGCCCGGAGATAACGTCACCTTGATACAAGGACCCGGCAATGACCTGGGAATAGGTGAGAATCTGCTCCATGAGGGCGAAAATCTGCAGCAGATAACAAGCAAACCAGATTCAGGCCAAGCCGTACTTGGCAAACCAGATAGGGAAAACGATCTGAACAACACTCAGCAACCAAATCCTACAACAGATGTAAAACCTGAAGAAAAAAATCCTGATCCGGATGATAGTGCCACGGCACAAACAAATAACGACGATAAAACAAATGTTACTGAAAAAGAAATAACAGATCAGACAAATGTTACTGAACCTCAGGAAACTCAACCAGCTCCGCCGCCACCTGGTGTCGATGCACCTGTTGAGAACTATTCAGCGGTTATAATTGTTAATCAGGTCGCAATGGAGTTATATGGGTTTAATCAGGCAAAAGCCGATTACTATGCAGGACTGATCAACAATCTGCAGACAAAAACACCAAATTCTCAGGTATATAGTTTGCTTGCTCCTACTTCAATAGAATTTTATTCTCCTGAAAAATACCATACATTAACCAATTCTCAAAAAAGTGCCATCAGCTATACATATGGTCAACTTCAGCCGGCTGTCAAAAGTGTAGACGCTTATAGCAAACTAGCAGCAAACTGGCAGGAGTACATATATTTCCGCAGTGATCACCACTGGACTGCTTTAGGAGCATATTACGCATATCAGGCTTTTGCCCAGTCGGCAGGTTTTGAACCAGTAACAATTAGTCAACTGACACAAGGAACTATACCTGGTGATTTTCTTGGTAGCCTTTACAGATATACACAAAGCCCGGAACTTAAGAAAAATCCTGACACGGTTAGCTATTATGAACCACAGGTGGCAGTTACAGGAAAAGCATATGCCGATGCGGCTATGAACGGTGGTTATTCCATAGAATTAATTAAGAAAAGTGTTGGCGCCAACAGTCAATATCTTGCTTTTATTGAGGGAGACCATGCACTTGCCCATTTCAACACCTCAGTAAAAAACGGCAGAAAGGTAATCGTAATAAAAGAATCATATGGCAATGCCTTTGTCCCTTACCTGGCAAGTCATTACGAAGATATTTATGTAGTTGATCCTCGAAGGGTAAATATGAATTTGCCACAATTTATTAATGACAATGGCATCAATGATACCATTGTCATCAATTACACTTTTGCAGCCAGCAATCCGACCTGGATTGAAGGGTTTGCCCGCATGATTGGCTGAATCGGGAAAGTATAGCTGATTTTAATCAGCTATACTACTCTTTTTCAATACTATTCTTTATCATGTTGATGTAAAGCAGTAGATAGCATCAGTTTTATCCTGTTAAGCTGATTGACCTCACTGGCACCAGGATCATAATCAATCGGAACTATATTAGACTGTGGGAATTTCCGGCGAAGCTCTTTAATCATACCTTTTCCCGTTACATGATTAGGCAAACAGGCAAAAGGTTGTGCACAGATAATATTAGGTACACCTTCTTCAATCAACTCAATCATTTCTGCCGTCAAAAACCAACCTTCTCCACTCATATTACCAAGAGAGAGAATTTTTTCTGCCTTTCTGCCAAGCTCTTCAATATGTTGAGGCACATCAAATTTACCATTAGTAGCAAGCAAAACTTTTTTGATTTTTGATCGGTACGCCTCAAGAAGTCCTATAATCATTTTCGAAATTAATGCTCCTTTATAGCTGGTACCAAGCTCTTTATGTTTCCATTGCTCATTATGCGCACAATACAAAAAGAAATCCAACAAACCTGGCATAACAGCTTCGCAGCCCTCTGATTCGATAACCTCGACAGCATGATTATTAGCATCCGGATGGAATTTTACCAAAATTTCTCCGACAAGACCCACTCTTGGTTTTCTCTCAATATCCTGAAGCTTAAGCTGATCAAACTGATCCACAATCAATTCAATCAACTGATAATATCTGACTCTACGTCCGAGAGTTTCAGAAAAGCCATCATTTTCAAAAAATTCTTTAATAACCTTATCCCAATACTTATACAAAGCTTTTGCACTTCCCTTTTCAAGCTCATAAGGGCGAACGCGCAACAACAATGTCTGGAGCAGATCACCAAGTACAACAGCCTGCACCGTCTGATGCAACATGTTGATTGTAAAATTAAAACCAGGATTACTTTCTATCCCACTGGCACTAAGAGCAACGATAGGAACCTGACCATAGCCGGCCTCTTTAAGCGCTTTACGTAAAAAAGCCACATAATTGGTAGCCCTGCACCCCCCACCTGTTTGAGTTATAAAAACGGAACAATTATCAGGATCGTACTCACCTGACAAAAAAGCATTAACTAACTGGCCTACTACAATGATTGAAGGATAGCAGGCATCATTATTAACGTATTTCAAACCAGCCTCTACATCCTCATTACTGGTTTTTTCCAGAACCTTTGTATTATAACCATGATGACATAAAACACTTTCAACAAAACGGAAATGAATAGGAGACATCTGCGGTGAAAGAATAGTATGCTTCTTTTTCATTTCGGTAGTAAATGGTATTTTTTCTATAGTATATGGCTTTTTCTCTCTGGTTGATGCTTCAGACTTATTGCGTTCACGCTCTTGCATAGCAACTTTAAGCGATCTCATTCTGATTCTGGCAGCTCCCAGATTACTGACCTCATCTATTTTCAAAACAGTATAGATTTTACCACTAGCCTCAAGTATATCTTGAACCTGATCTGTTGTAACAGCATCAAGGCCACAGCCAAAAGAATTCAACTGCACTAGTTCCAATTCTTTTCTATTGGCAACAAAAGCCGCCGCCTCATATAATCTTGAGTGATACGCCCATTGATCAACCACGCGTATAGGTCTTTGCAAAAGCCCAGGTTGCATAATTGAATCTTCCGTCAATATAGCAAGACCCAATCCATTAATCATCTTTGGAATGCCATGATGTATTTCAGGATCAACATGATATGGTCTACCTGCAAGTACAACACCCTTTTGGCCTGTCTCAGCCAGATACTTTAATACTTCAAGCCCCTTATCCCTTATATCCTGACGGAATTTCTCATCCTCTAGATAAGCAGCCTCGATAGCAGCAGAAACTTCTCTTCGATTAACATTAAAATCAGCAAAAGTTTTTACCAGATTTTCTGCCAGTTTCTTTCTATTATTCAAGGGCAGAAATGGATTCATGAAATTAATCTGTTTTTCACGAATATTCTCCAGATTATTTTTGATAACTTCAGGATATGAAGTCACTATAGGACAATTATAGTGATTATCCGCAGCAACAATTTCCTTTTGCTCATAAGGTATACCAGGATAAAAAATATTCTTTATACCCTTGGCAATCAAATCCTCAATATGACCATGAGCAAGCTTAGCTGGATAACACACACTTTCTGAAGGTATACTATCCATCCCTTTTTCAAATAATTTATGATTAGATTGTCCTGAAATAATAACTCTAAAGCCAAGATTGGAAAGCAAGGTAAACCAGAAAGGATAATTCTCATACATATTAAGAGTTCTGGGAATACCGATTGTTCCCCTCTTTGCAGCGTCTTTGGTCAAAGGCTTGTACTTAAACAAACGCTTATATTTATAATCAAACAAATCAGGCAGATCCGCAGTCCCGCTATTAAGCCCAGCCCCTCTTTCACATCTGTTACCTGAAACAAAACGTTCTCCATTACTAAAACTAGATATAGTAAGCTGGCAATGATTAGTACATAAATTACAATGTGTCAGTTCGGTATCCACACTAAACCCAGCCAGCTGCTCAGCATTTACCAGACTTGTTGACTGCCCTTCAAACCGCTCCCTGGCAAGCAAAGCAGCTCCAAAAGCACCCATCAAACCAGCAATATTAGGTCTTATAACCTCTCTTCCGGCAACAAGTTCAAAACACCGCAAAATAGCATCATTAAGGAAAGTTCCGCCCTGCACAACAACTTTATTACCTAAAGAAGCAGGATCTTTAATTTTAATAACTTTATAAAGCGCATTCCTGACAACAGAATAGGACAAACCAGCAGAAATATCGCCTACAGTAGCACCTTCCTTTTGTGCCTGCTTAACTCTTGAATTCATAAACACCGTACAACGTGTACCCAAATCTACCGGACTCTCTGAAGAAAGAGCTTCCAAGGAGAAGGTGTGAGCATCCATATTCAAAGTTTCAGCAAAAGTCTGTATAAATGAACCGCAGCCGGACGAACAAGCCTCATTCACTATGATACTGTCAATAACCCCATCACGAACACGCATACATTTCATATCCTGTCCGCCGATATCAATGATAAAATCAACGCCCGGGCTAAAAAACTCAGCAGACTTATAGTGAGCCATAGTTTCGATTTCGCCTTCTTCTACTCCAAGCGCCGCTTTGATCAGACTCTCCCCATAGCCTGTTACACATGATCTGGCTATCCATGCCTGCTTGGGAAGCTGACTATATATTTTATTTAGAATCTTGACAGCACTATTAACAGGATTACCACGATTACTGGCATAATATGTAAACATCAGCTGACCATCACTATCTATAAGTACAGCTTTGGTTGTTGTGCTACCAGCATCAATTCCTAAATAACATGCCCCGCGTGCATGCTCAATATCCATCAGCTCAATCGAAGCCTGATCATGACGCTTATAGAAATCTTCCTTTTCCTGCTTATCCTGGAAAAGAGCTCTAATTCTAGTAATATCACGATCCAGACGTCTATTGGTCTGGAAACGCCTTGTAATTTCAGTCAAACTAATAGGCTCATTATCAGCCAACAAAGCAGCTCCAATAGCAACATACAGCTGTGCAGTCTCAGGTGTAACAAAACTATCCACTGACTGTTTCAATGAACGCTCATAAGCCAATCTAAGCTCAGGCAAAAAGTGCAAAGGACCACCTAGAAACACAACATGTCCCTTGATAGGACGTCCACAGGCAAGTCCTGCAATAGTCTGATTTACAACCGACTGCAAAACAGAAGCTGCCAGATCCTCTTTGGCAACACCTTCATTAATTAAAGGCTGCAAATCACTTTTGGCAAAAACACCGCATCTTGAAGCAATCGGATATAACCGCTTATGCCTGGCAGAAAGCTCATTAAGGCCGGAAGCATCTGTCTGAAGCAATGAAGCCATCTGATCAATAAAAGCCCCCGTACCACCAGCACAAGTACCATTCATACGCTGCTCTGGCACCGGCTTCATATAAGTAATCTTAGCATCCTCGCCACCAAGCTCAATAATTACATCAGCATCAGGATTATAAACCCTGATAGCCTCGGTCTCAGCAATAACCTCCTGAACAAAATCAAGATCAAGCCACTTGGCAACACTCAAACCACCAGAACCAGTAATACTGATCTGCACGCTGGCATCAGGGAATAATTCCGCCACCTCGGCAAAAGCCTTCTGCAGTTCGCCAATACTATCAGCATTATGACGTCTATACTGATGATATAAAATATTATCACCCTGCATCAGTACAATCTTAACGGTAGTAGAACCAACGTCCAGACCCATCCTTAAAACTTCATCACTATGGTCAAATTTAATTTGATGATCAGTCTGTATTTGGCAGCTTGCCTGTTCTGAATTTTCAACCTCTGTTGAAACAATATTTATAGATCTAGGCAAAACTGAATTCGAGGGATTTTTTCTCTCATTGGAATTTTTATTTGTATTTTGAGCCATGCGTAAACACACCTATATTCTTTCTTTTTTTGACAATCAAAGTAATTGGTATTATATCCTAAATACAGTCATCGAATCAATCAAGTTTTGATAAAGGAAAAACCATCATCTCATGATAGGGACAGCAACCATATAATACAAGCGAAACAGCCGAAGTCTCAACCGTCTCAAATTTACTCGCCATATAGTGATATGCTTTGCCCATTTGCAACTCATCATAATCCAACCCTAAAGTACAGTGCGGAACCCAGTTTTCTTCACTATACAAAGGAGAAAAGTCCTCACAACATTTTTCCAGTTTACTATTGAGCCGTCTATGAAAAGATACAAGTTGTTCAGAAACGACCGGGTTTAAAAAAAGCACTCCAAGTTCACCCGGAAAAACTCCAAGACTAGAAAACTTAATATCAATAGGAGCATTGGACGCTGCAAAATCAGCTAATATTTTTTCAACCTTGCTCAAATCCGTAAAATCGAACTCAGCCAATGTAAGATGAGGTTTCATATCAATATTAATTAAACGATCATCAAGACCTATATCCACAAGCTCATGAACCCATTTATGAATAACTCGATCAGCATTATCTTCAAAATACAACAGTACGGCAAAATCCATCTATAAACTCCAAATAATCTTATGTCAGACTCAAATATTTTTTACCCGATATTCAAAGTTAAATATAACATCATAAAGATATAAGCTCAACTATTTTAGCAATGTGAAATTGATCAATGTCTTTTACCCATGCATAGCACGCCGAAAAAGGAGCCTTCTTGAAGCTTTGAACTTCAAGACAGACTCCTAAAATCATATTTCAAATATTTAATTGTTTTAATGTTTAATCTTTATGAATCCTTCTGATCTCCAAAAAGATTTAAGCGGAAAAGCAAAGACTCATCTTCAGGATCGTCACAGACTATTTTAGCATCTACTAAACGTCCACCTTCAATCAGGCTGATAATACCTGTCAACTGACTTAATTTGCTCTTAAGATTAAAACGGTCATTCTCCGGAGTTACCAAATAAACTCCACCTTTACACTTATCCAGTGCCCTGATAAAGGCCTGCACATCAATATTGTTCATCGCAAATGCCATACTCATAAAAAATCGCCTCCTGATAATGTCTTCTATATTGTGATTTTCGAGGTTTTAGCAAAAAGAGCAAATTATGAATCCTGATAATAAAAATAATACATTTTCCAAACATTTGTACTTCTTGCAACTAAGTTAATTATAACCTCTCCTATATATAATTCAAGGCACGAATGGCACAAAAATAACCAAATCGATTTGGAAGAAAAATTGACAACATGCCTTCTGATTTGCTATCATTCTTCTCGTGGTTTATTGCCGCTGTGGCTCAGGGGTAGAGCAATTCACTCGTAATGAATAGGTCGTGAGTTCAATTCTCACCAGCGGCTCCAAATAACCTTGTAATTGTTGAATTAAGACAGTTACGAGGTTTTTTATTGCCTATATAAGCAGCAAACGCTGGAAAAGTTTAAACTCAAATGACCTATCCATTATTTAATTCATCTATATAAAAAACTTTGATTTTAAATCTATTAAATCAAAGTTTTTGAATATCTAACAGCTTCAAACATCGCCTTTTCCTCATCTATGGTTTTCAGCTCTCTTTTTTCCATAAGCCAGCAGCCGTCAACCATCAGAGATTCGACAAAATTACCTTCACTGCTATAAACTAATGCCGCATCGGCATCACCAAGTGGGCACATAGCAGGCCTGTCAGCATCCACAATCTGTAAATCTGCAGTCCAGCCTGATAATATACAACCGGTATTGGCAAACCCAAGTCCTTGCATACCATTATATGTAGCCATTCTGATCAAATCACGTGCAGGCAGGCAGCTTGCATCTCTGGTCAGTCCTTTTGCCAAAAAAGCAGCTAATCTCATTTCCTGATACAAATTAAGATTGTTGTTACTGGCAGCACCGTCTGTACCCAGTCCTACTTTAATACCGGCTTTTATCATGGCATCAATGTCTGCAAAACCACTACCGAGCTTAAAATTGCTTGATGGATTATGTGCAACAACAACTTTGCGTTTTGCCAGCAGATCACGATCATCATCATTTAAGTGAACACAGTGTGCTGCAATCGAAGGATTATCAAAAAGACCGAATTTATCGAGCTGCTCCGGAGGTCTGCAGCCATATTTCGCCAAGCAATCCTCAACTTCTTTTTCCGTTTCAGAAACATGAACCTGAACAAAAATATTTTGCTCTTTGGCGGCTGCAGCCAGTTCTTCGTATAAATACGGTTCGTATAAATATACAGAATGAACCAATAAAGATGTTTTAATTAAATCATCATATTTAGATTCCCAATTTTGCTTAAAAGTTGATATATCATCTATCTGGACATGCTGTTTACCATCTTTTCCTTCTTGCTTGCCATCACGACATACATTTAGTCTAAAGCCGGCTTCAACTGCAGCCCTGGCAACTGCGTCGCTGTAATAATACATGTCTGCCGCCGCACCAGTACCATTTTTGATCATCTCCGCCAAGCCGATCATAGTGCCATGATATACATGATCATATGAAAGCTTAGCTTCTCTTGGGAAAATGACGTTAAACAACCAGTCATGCAAATTGTGGTCATCAGTCTGATTGCGCAGCAAAGTCATCGGTATATGACCATGAATATTTGCCATTGAAGGCCAGATTATTTTGTTTTTACCATTATATATCTGATATTCTGCTCCGGTAAAAGTCTGGACTGCTTTTTCTCTATCTTTACCGACATAACTGATTAAGCCATTAGCCACACAAACATAGGCATCTTGTATGATTTCAATGGCTCTACCTTTTTTTGATTCATCAGGTAATGGAGTAACCAAAGTTATACAATCAAATAAAACATTAGGTTTGTTTACAGTCATTTTAAAACCTCTCAAAAATCATTCCATTTCACTTAAATCCCAATTATCAATATAATATTGCTGTTGTGGAGTAAGAACATCAAGACCTTTTTTCTTATGCATTAATAAAGTCATAGCAACTGAATCATCAATTACCGCTGGCAAATCATATACCTTAGCTTCCATACCTTTGCCATTTTCTGCAATATACTGTGCAGATCTTGCCTGCAAAGCAAAGCTCATATCCATTATTTCAGCAGGATGTCCATCACCTGCTGCCAGATTAACCAAACGGCCTTGGGCAAGTATATTGATGCTACGGCCATCAGCCATAATAAATGACTCAATATTATCTCTGACAGATTTTCTTTCTACTGCCATTTCTGCTAATTGAGGAATATTAATTTCTACATCAAAATGTCCGGCATTGCACAAAATTGCTCCATCTTTCATATCCTTAAAATGCTTTTTAGTAATTACATCATTGCAGCCTGTTACCGTGACAAAAACATCACCCAAAGAAGCCGCCTCATCCATTCTCATTACATCATAGCCTTCCATTAAAGCTTCACAAGCTTTTACCGGATCGATTTCTGTAACAATTACTCTGGCTCCCATCCCCGCAGCTCTAAGTGCAACGCCTTGTCCACACATACCAAAACCGTTAACTACAACGGTTTTCCCTGCAACAAGAAGATTTGTAGTTGACATTATAGCTGCCCAAACTGACTGGCCGGTTCCGAATCTGTTATCAAAAAGATGTTTGCATCTGGCATCGTTGACAGCAATTACAGGGTATTTCAACTGACCTGTCTTTTCAAGAATTTTCAAGCGCTTAACACCAGTTGTTGTTTCCTCACAACCTCCGATAAGATCAGAAAGCAAATCAATATCAGTTGTATGTAACAACTGGGCAAAATCACCACCATCGTCAATTACAATATGAGGTTTGAATGCAAGAGCTTGTCTTAAATGACGCACATAAGTTTCAGAATCAGCAGCATGTATACAGAACACTTCCATACCTTCACTTGCCAAGGCAGCAGCAACATCATCTTGCGTTGACAGTGGATTACAGCCTGTAAGTGCCACTCTTGCACCGCCTGCACGTAAAACCTGTGCCAAATAAGCTGTTTTAGCTTCTACATGTACACTGACTGATATACGTAAACCTTCAAATGGCTTTGTCTTCTCAAATTCACCTGCAATCCTGCTGAGCACCGGCATATTTGCGGCAGCCCACTTGATTTTCTTATGACCTGATTCGGCTAAAGATATATCCTTTACATCATAATTCATTATTACTATCTCCTTTAATTTTCAAAAAGTTAAACTTCAGACAGAAAAGCTGTCAAAAGCCTGATTGTTGAATCGGCAACTCTGGCTCCTGTTTCCATAACCTCGTCATGACTAAGCGGCTGATCACTCAAACCTGCGGCAAAATTTGTTATACAAGAAATTGCTGCTACCTTCATGCCACCATGTGTTGCAGCTATAGCTTCCGGCACAGTAGACATACCAGCAGCAGATGCTCCCAACATTTTCAACATTCTTATTTCGGCAGGAGTTTCAAACTGTGGGCCTTTGCAATAAGCATAAACCCCTTGATGAATCTTTATACCAAGAGCTTTTGCAGCTTTAATTATGATGTCACCAAAATCTTTGTTATATACCTGCGACTGATCTATAAAACGCAAACCAAAATTTTCCAAATTTGGACCTCTAAGTGGTGATTCAGCCCAAAACCCGATGTGATCGCTTATTAGCATAAGATCACCTGGTTTCATGCCATCCCCCATACCACCGGCAGCATTGGTCAATAATAAATTTTTCACACCTATGCTTTGCATTACTCTGATAGGTAATACTACATCTTCAATATTATGTCCCTCATAATAGTGAAAACGACCCTGCATGATAGCTACAGTATGTTTCCCCCATTTACCAAAAACAAATTTGCCCGCATGACCGGGAACGGTCGATTGGGGAAATCCTGGTATATCTTCATATGGTAAAACTACAGGATTATCAACCTTATCAGCCAATGCCCCCAGCCCTGATCCTAAAATCAAAAGCCAATCAATCGGCTGATTAAAAACTGAAGATATTTTATCGGCTGCTGCCATTATTCTATTATTATAATTTTCTATATTCATGAAAAACTCCTTGATAAATTAAATAGTAAAATTACACTTCGCCAGCCTTACCACAGCAATTTTTATATTTTTTGCCACTTCCACAAGGGCATGGTTCATTTCTACCAACTTTATTTGCATCACGTTTTTGCGGCACTTGTTGTTTTGCCTCACCAGCTTGTGCACCTCTGCCTCTTGCCTTTGCACCAGCTGCAGATGCTGCCGCTGCCGCTCTCGCCTGAACAGCAGGATCTGCCTGACCACTAAATCCACTGCCACCATGGCCTTCCGTTATATTTCTGGCAACAGATTGACGCTGCATGGCTTGCTCTGTATTAAATCTCGCTCTCATAATCAACCTGACAGAATCTTCTCTGATTGCGGCATTCATAGCCTCAAACATAGTAAAACCTTCTTTTTTATATTCAATAACAGGATCATGTTGAGCATAACCACGCATACCAATACTGTCGCGCAAGTCATCCATCATATCAATATGATCCATCCAGTGGCTATCAACAGTTCTAAGCAAGATTACTCGTTCAGCCTCACGCATCAGTTCAACCGATCCAATCTCCTGCTCTCTTTGCTCGTATTTTTCCAAAGCCTGTTTGGTGAGCAATTCATTTATTTCCTCAGCGTCAAGCCCTTCTTTAGCTTTTGCAAACTCTGATAATCCTGGAATATCCCCAAAAACATCTCTGATTTTTGCTTCCAGAGCAACAACATCCCATTCAGAAGAATTTGACAGACCTGCGCAAAAATCAAGCATAGTTTCTCTCATGGACTCTTCAATCATTTTTCTGAAATTAGTATGCAGATCATTGCCTTCCAGAACCTGTTTACGCTGCCCATAAATAATCTCACGTTGCTTATTCATTACATCATCATATTCAAGAACATGTTTACGAATGCTAAAGTTCCTGCCTTCAACTCTTTTCTGAGCTGTTTCTATGGCATTAGACAACATTTTGTGCTGTATTTCTACATCCTCATCAACGCCAAGCGCACCAAAAACCCTGGTCATTCTCTCGCCGCCAAAAAGTCTCATCAGATCATCTTCCAGCGACAGATAGAATCTGCTTCGTCCAGGATCACCCTGACGACCGGAACGACCACGCAGCTGATTATCAATACGCCTTGATTCATGTCGCTCCGTGCCAATAATATACAAACCTCCGGCAGCAACAACTTTTTCCCGTTCTGCCTGTGTTTTTACCTGTATCTTTTCAAAAATTTCTCTGTACTGTTTTCTTGCCCCTATAATCAAAGGATCTTCCGTATCATTTAGAGTTGTCGAGGCTTCTATGTACTCTTCCTGAATACCCTGCTTACGCATCTCCTGCTTACTCAAAAACTCAGGATTACCACCAAGCAAAATATCCGTACCACGACCAGCCATATTAGTAGCAATAGTAACAGCACCAAATCTACCAGCCTGAGCAACAATCTCAGCCTCACGGTCATGCTGTTTTGCATTCAAAACATTATGCGGTATGCCATTCTTTTTAAATAAAGAAGAAATATACTCTGATCTTTCAACAGAAACAGTACCAATAAGCAAAGGCTGACCCTGTTCATGAGCCTCTTTAACCTCTCTAAGCAAAGCAGTGTATTTGCCATTTTGAGTTTTAAAAACTGCATCTGGCATATCCTCACGCACCATAGGACGGTTTGTCGGAATACAAACAACATCAAGAGAATAAATTGCCCTGAATTCGTTTTCCTCGGTAAGAGCAGTACCTGTCATACCAGACAATTTGCCGTACATACGGAAATAGTTTTGAAAAGTTATCGTTGCAAGAGTTTTATTTTCACGCTCAACCTTAACATTTTCTTTTGCCTCAATAGCCTGATGTAAACCATTACTATATCTTCTACCGATCATTAAACGTCCGGTAAAATCGTCAACGATGATAACTTCACCATCTTTAACAACATAGTCAGCATCACGCTGCATTGTACCATGAGCCTTCAGCGCATTGTTAACATGATGATTTATCTGATAATTTTCCTGATCAGACAAATTCTCAATACCAAAATAAGACTCTGCCTTTTCTACACCATTTTTTGTCAAAACAGCAGATTTAGCTTTTTCATCAACAATATAATCCGCATCACCAACAAGCTCTTCCTGATCAACTTTATCATCGGTCTCTGACATAACAAAAGGTTTAAATCTTCTAACAAGACGGTCTGCCTTATCATACAAATCGGAAGATTCTTCACCCATTCCTGAAATAATCAACGGAGTTCTGGCTTCATCGATCAAGATACTATCAACCTCATCGACGATGGCAAAATTCAAATCTCTTTGAACCCGGTTTTTGAGGTAGGTAACCATATTATCTCTCAAATAATCAAAACCAAACTCATTATTTGTTCCATATGTAATATCCGCAGCATAAGCAGCACGACGCTGCTCATTATTTATCCCATGCACTATAAGACCAACTGAAAGACCCATATAGCGGTATACTTTACCCATCCATTCACTATCACGAGAAGCAAGGTAATCATTAACGGTAACGACATGAACACCTTTACCGGTAAGAGCATTAAGATAAACAGGCAGTGTAGCAACCAAGGTTTTACCCTCACCCGTTTTCATCTCGGCAATTCTACCCTGATGTAAAACAATACCACCGATCAACTGTACTTCATAATGGTACATACCCAGTACACGTTTAGCAGCTTCCCTTATCGCAGCGAAAGCATCAGGCAAAATATCATCCAGCGTCTCGCCTGCATTCAATCTTTCTTTCAACAAAGGTGTAACAGCCTGCAGTTCTTCCTCACTCATCACCTCATACTTAGAGGCAAGTTCTTCAATCTTTCTGACCAGAGGCATCAGCCTTTTAATTTCACGATCAGAATGCGTTCCAAATATTTTCTCAATTATGCTCATCAATCAGATTCCTTTCCAGTATTGTCAATATTTTTGTCATATTTATTTTGTCATGATTTCTATAATTTTTGTATATTTATTCTGTCATATTTGTTCTTAAACATTTATTATGTCGCATTTATTGATCATTTCCCTCAAGTCTATCCAAAACAATCTTATACCCATCTGCACCATATTCAAGACAACGGTTAACCCTACTGATTGTAGCAGTACTAACTCCGGTAGATTCACAAATATCAGTATACGTTTTTTTATTTCTCAGCATACGTGCAACCTGCAATCTTTGAGCAAGCGACTTTAACTCAGCAATTGTACAAATATCCTCAAAAAAAGCATAACACTCTTCAATATCTTTCAGACTGAGAATACCTTTTAAAAGCATGTCAGTACTATCGTCTCTTATTTTACCATTCACATCTATCACCTCAAAATTGCTGATTTTTAGCAAAGAAAAGTCGCGCAGATAAAACCTGTTCAACACCTTAAAATGATAACTCATAAAGTTCTAAGATACAAGTTTGACTGAATCATTCGTTATTCTGATATTTATAACTTTTACCATGTTTTTTTATTTCCAGAATCACACCATATGAAGCAGCAATAGCATCAAGATCGGATTTTGCGCTTTGCCAGAATGAATCAGGACTATTTTCAGGAATTATCAATAATAATTTTCTCGATAGTATGTCTTCAGGATAAATATCAGGATAGTTTTCACTAGCACTTTGATGACCGGAAAAACCAGCCAAATCTTTAATATTAACACTAATTGTTTTTATAATCTGATCATAATTCTGGTAAGAAGGAGCAGTTAAATCCATACTTTTTATTGAAATCGCCTCTGAAACGTTAAAAGCTGCTATCACAGGATAATTAAAAGGTAAATTGCCGCCATAATACTCCCTCAAAGCCCTTCCTCTGCTAAAATTATCTAAAAGCCAGACACTATCCTTATCTGTATCAAAATCTTCTGCAGCAAATCTGGATTTGCCTACCCATAAAGGCACAGCGGCAATTATTTCTCTCTCCACAATACCAAATAAAGTTCTGAAGTGTACAATATTTACCAAAATAAGTTGATTACTACTTTCTCTCCAATCAAGCCTTAATTGACTGCCAGACATTAAATTTAACGATAAATTCTGTCCCGCTGCCGACTCTTCAAGCCAAAACCTGCTTCTAGCCTCTATAAAATTTCCAAAAACTAAAGAAGAAGCAAGGTCGAGGGTTGCCTGCTTCAAAATTTCTTCAAAAAAATTATCTCCATTTGTAAAAATTTCAGTAAAAAAACTATCATCTACAAAACCATCATATAAAAACTCTTCATTTACAATATCTTGATGATCTATTACAGCATCAATCAAAGGAACAAGCAAGGCTATCTCAGCAGCAGTATTTTCTAAGGCACCCGCAATCGCAACTTCCATCTGCTTTACTAAAATTGTATTAAGCATAAAATATATCAATAAAACAAATATCGTTACAATAATTGCAGCTTCTAGTGCAATACCGCCTCTTCTCGACTTAATAATACCAATCCGAAAAATCATCATACGAGGCCTCCAGACTATACAGCTTCTTGTTCCAAACAACATCTGTTCTGATGGCAAAAATGTAATTACCAGGCAAATTATTAATAATTACAAATTCTATATTTCTCAAAATCTCCTCTTCAGTTTTCAGCAACAAAAAAAGTCGCAAATAATCATTATAGGAAAACTTAATAAACTCCTGCTCAGAATAAGTCCAAAGAGGAATCTGCCCTCCGTTTATCAAAACATCAGTATCAGAAACAGCCATTTGCACAGCATCGGCAACAGCCAATAACCATACAATCCATTCCGCATCAATATAAACGGAACCTGCACTTGCAGCAGTTATAAGCGCAGAAAAAGTCTGTGCAAGCGGACGATATGACTGCAGTTTATTCTGATCAGCAATAACTTCTAAAATTCTTATTACCGACCTAACCATAATAAGATTTCCTCTAACTCTATCAGCAGCCTTCTTCGGATCACTTTCACCAGTCAAAATAATCTCTATTTCATTTTCCCTGTTGACAGACACAACTGTAGAATCAGAGCTATTATCAGCAGAGCTATTATCAATATGCGGAAAAGTGAAATTTGAATTATCACTTACTACTTGCGAAGGAAAATAATAAAGACAGTATTCCGACAATAAAAGCTTCTGCCAAAGAAAATTATCCGCCGGTGTCAAAAGAACATCAACCATATCAGACATTTTTTGAATCATTTCAGGATCATAAAATACCGGTACAACAGTTTCCGTATCATCTCCGACATCAAAGCCATCAGAAGAAAAACCAAAATCAGCAGGATAAACAGGTAAACAGTTTTCAATCATTTCATCTATCTTCTTTTTAACTAAGCCGGTAACAGCTTCTTCAAGAGGATCAAGCAAAGGTGAAACAGCCCACTCAAGACAACTACGAATAGCCTGCATAGTAAGATTTTGTGGTAAATACTTAATCATGTACTCAGATAATTTTGACTGGAAATCCATAACATCGTCAAAATCATAGGGAAAATCCAGCGGAATCATAGAATATGGCGCAGATGACAGCTCTAACGGTTGCATAGAATGTGGCACAAGCGAAATCTCTAATGGGAGCCTAGAATATGGCACAAGCGAAATCTCTAATGGGAGCCTAGAATATGGCACAAGCGAAATCTCTAATGGGAGCCTAGAATATGGCACAAGCGAAATCTCTAATTCTGAACTCAAATGCAGATCAGATACATTTTTATTTGTTTGAACAAAATCTTGATTAGGAATTGGTGTTTTAAGATTCTTTAACTGAAGAAAAAGCTCTTCAAGCCACCCAACAGGTGCACGAAGCTGCATATGAGAAGATATTTGGTATTTTAGACAGTCTTCTGAAAAAGAATTTAAGACAGGAGACATAATCAAAGCAGCATCTTTTTGCCAGTCAGGTAAAACATCATAAAAAGCCTCGTTCGAAAAATTTTTAGATTCAACTCCCCAAATGCCGAAATATTTTAGTAGATCTTTATCATATGATGCAAGCGAAGCTTCCATTGATGACTTCATAGCCCGAACTACATTAACCTCTCCAGCTCTAATATGAGCAGCCTGCAAACATAGCAAGAGCAAAGTAACGCTACTGCCTATAACCAAGCAAAAAAACAAACTCATAGCACCTGCTCTTCGCTGGAAATCACTCAACATATTCACTCCAATCAACCAACCCGCTTAAAGGAGTATAAATATCCTTTAAAAGTAGAAAAGCATCAATCATTTTCTTAGGAGAAGAACTAACCCTAACACCATATTTTTGATCGTGCATAATTAATCCTGAATCGTACAAACTATGATCTGACAAAGAAGAATAGACAGCTTTTGCCACAATAACTGAAGTATCTTTTACCCTTAAATATGAGGGAAAAGCAAGCGATAAACCACCAACATAAACTATCAAGCAAGCAGGAACTACCAATGCTGCCTCAAGTGAAAAAGCCATAGGATCCCCTCCTAGCATTCTTTGTTAATACTGAATACAACCTAAATTGTAAATACATTTTTAGTGAAATTCAGCACCTATTATTCGACAATTACTAGCATTTTCAGACAAAACCAGACAAAAGGAGTGGAGCGGGCAAAATGATTGCGCAAACTATCTGGGAAAATCTCTGGAAAAACGCCTGGAAAATCGCCTGGAAAATCTCTGGAAAATTACCTGGAAAAACGCCTGGAAAATCGCCTGGAAAATCGCCTGGAAAAGCAAGTGTCAGACACACATATGAGAAAATGAGACTAAAAAGCCCTATTCACAGTAGGTCTGGGCTAATATCGTGAAATCCGTGTCTGACACAAGTGTCAGACACACATATGAGAAGTTGAAGCTAAAAAGCCCTATTTACAGTAGGTCTAGGCTAATATCGTGAAATCCGTGTCTGACACAAGTGTCAGACACACATATGAGGATAATCCCTGATTCTGACTGCAAGGCAGTCATAGTCAGGGATTTTATCATAATCGATGTGTGGCACCTGGTGTCCCCACATTATTTTGACAGAAAAAGTCGAATTTTGTCGAATTATCATTATTTTTTGAGTTGAATTTACTTGCTATTATATTTCAGAAAGGTCGGTGATGATTATGCCAAGAGAACCCAGATCATTCCAATCAGGAGAGATATATCACATTGTTCAAAGAGGTATCAATAAATCATATATTTTTGAAGAACAATTTGACAAAGCAAATTTTTTTGAAATATTAGAAAATGTGAAAGAAAAATATCCTTTTACTCTTTTATTTTATACTATTATGGATAATCATTATCATTTAATCATCAAAATGCAAAAAATTAATTTAAGCAAAATTATTAGTTGCATAAATTATAGATACAGCAGGTATTATAATGCCAGATATAATAAGAAAGGCTCTAATTTTGGTGCAAGATTTTCTGCCAGTAAAATAACAGGCAAAAAACATCTTTTAGTAACAATAAATTATCTTGTGTATAATCCGGTAAAGGCTAAAATAGTCAGCAAACCCTCCCATTATAAATGGAGCACACATACAGATATAATATCAAATCAAAAATCTTTCGCAGATTTAAAAACGCTTCTAAAAATCATCAATTCTGACGAAAAAAAAGCGAAACAAAATTACATAAATTTTATATGTACAAATGAAAATATGAGTAATTATATCTAAGAAATTCAGCACCTATTATTCGACAATTACTAGCATTTTCAGACAAAACCAGACAAAAGGAGTGGAGCGGGCAAATAGATTGCGCAAACTATCTGGTAAAATCTCTGGAAAATTACCTGGAAAAACGCCTGGAAAATCGCCTGGAAAAGCAAGGGTCAGACACACATATGAGAAAATGAGACTAAAAAGCCCTATTCACAGTAGGTTTGGGCTAATATCGTGAAATCCGTGTCTGACACAAGTGTCAGACACACATATAAGGATAATCCCTGATTCTGACTGCAAGGCAGTCATAGTCAGGGATTTTATCATAATCGATGTGTGGCACCTGATGCCACACATTCTTTTTTTTCGTAAAGGCTGTAACTATTTAATGCCAGTCGTTTCGAGCATTTAAACTTGACTTTTAGGGTGTCCCCACACATAGGTGCGCAACTCCTTAAGCTTGGGCGGCGGCTGGCAAACCCCGTCCCCACACATAGGTGCGAACTCTCCCCATAGGTGCGTAACCCATTGTTACCATCAATGCGCGAGGACTTTTGATAGAAATTCTTTTGTTCTGGCGTTTTGTGGGTTGCCGAAAAGTTCATCTGGCGGTCCTTCTTCTACAATACGGCCTTCATCCATGAAAAGCACACGACTTGCGACTTTACGGGCGAAGCCCATTTCATGTGTTACGACAACCATAGTCATGCCTTCTTCAGCTAGTTCTTTCATTACATCAAGAACTTCACCTATCATTTCTGGGTCAAGAGCTGAGGTAGGTTCGTCAAATAGCATTATTTCTGGATTCATTGCTAATGCTCTGGCAATGGCTATACGCTGTTTTTGTCCGCCTGAAAGTTTTATTGGATATTCATTTGCTTTTTCGCGAAGTCCTACTCTATCAAGAAGTTCGTACGCTTTCTTTTCTGCTTCTTTTTCGGACATGATCTTTAATTGAACAGGAGCCAGCATTATATTTTCCATCACAGTTAAGTGTGGGAAAAGATTAAAATGCTGGAAAACCATGCCCATTTTTTGTCTGACTTTATTTATATTACACTTTTTATCGGTAATTTCTTCATCATCAACTATAATTTCGCCTGCAGATGGTAAATCAAGCAGATTAAGGCAGCGAAGGAAAGTACTTTTGCCGGAGCCTGATGGGCCTACTATTACTATCTTTTCACCGACTGTAATATGTATATCAATTTCTTTCAATACAGATAATTCGCCGAAACTTTTACATAATTTATTAACGGTTATCACTTCGTCGCAGCCTCCGTTCTACTTTACCCATAATATTGGTTAGTCCTAAGACAAGGCACAGATAAATTGCAGCGACTACCAGTAATGGCAGTAAAGCATCAAAAGTTCTCGACCTGATCATATCACCTGCTCTGGCTAGATCAGCTACTGCAATATAACCTGCTACAGCAGTTTCTTTAAGCAGGGTTATCAATTCGTTAAAAAGTGCTGGTAAAACATTTTTAAATGCTTGTGGCAAAATAATTTTTTGCATTGTTACGCCGTATGTCAAACCTAGGGATCTACCGGCTTCCATCTGTCCTCGGTCAACAGCAAGAATACCAGCTCTGATTATCTCAGCCACATAAGCACCGCTGTTAATACCGAAAGCTAGTACTGCAACCAATATCTTACTTGCGTTAAACGAACCAAATATTACATAGTATATTATCATCAGCTGTACAACAACCGGAGTGCCACGAACGACAGTTAAATAATACTCAGCCAGACGTGTCAAAAAGAAAATTCTTTTGCCGTTATAGTCAAGAACCTTGATTATAGCCAAGGTCAAACCTAATGTCAGACCAAGCAAAGTAGCAAATACGGTTATTATTAAAGTTGTTCCCAAACCAGATACAAGCCACATGTAACGATTATCAACAATAAAATTATTGATAAAATTAGTCCTCAACTGAATTAAAAATGGGGCTTCAATACCCAATTGAGGTTGAAAAGCTACCATCAAAGCAAAAATCGCAAATATACCGGCAATCAGGAAATCGTAAATATGTCTGCGCCAGAACGGTTTGGCAATTGGTAAAGTATCTGTACATATACTTTTTGTGGCATTATTTTTCTTTTCTGGTTTTGCCATAATATGCTCCCACTTTCAAAAAAATCGGCTGCCCCGCCGGGGCAGGACAGTCGTTTTTCAATCTTTTCAGTCAATTTTTTTACTCATAATATTGCCAGCCTAAACTTTATCGGTCAACTTGCGTCATATTACTAACCTACGTTTTATCGTTGAACATAAGTCTTATTGCTAGCCTACGTCTTGTAGCTTAACTTAAGTCTTATTGTCAGCTTACGTCTTGTAGCTTAACTTAAGTCTTATTTCAAGCTTGCTTTACGAATAACAACAACCTGTGAGGCATCAACATATGGTGCAGAAAAGTCAACATTTACCTGACGTTCTTCATTGATTGTCATACCTGCGGCTATTGCATCAATTTTGCCTTGTTGCAATGCTGCTATAAGTCCGTCAAAAAGCATATTCTCAACAACTAATTCCATATCCAGCTCTTTTGCGACTCTTGCCATAAGATCTATATCTGTACCAATTACAGCATTACCGCTGAGATATTCATATGGTGGGAAACCTGCTTCAGTACCCATAACCAATTTACCATTAGGAGCACCTTCATTCATGTCTGGAGCAGTACCGGTCTCATCCTTATGTGCTTCGAGAGATGCTTCTAAAGAACCATCGGCTTTCATCTCTGCAATTACTTTGTCTACAACTGCCTTTAATTCACTATCGCCTTTTTGTACGGCTACAGCGTACTGTTCTGGCTCAAAACCAACATCAAGGATCATAAGATCATCATTTTGTGCCACATAAGCTGTTGCTGTGTCATTATCCATGATGATTGCATCAATTTTCTTTTGCTTCAATGATGTTATTGCATCAACATAAGCATTGTAACGTTCAACTTTTTTGGTATCAATATCATCTGTCAAAGTATCACCTGTTGTACCAAGCTGCACACCTATGACTTTACCTTCTAAATCTTCAAGACCGCCAATTTCAACTTCTTTTGCAGAGCATGCTGCCATAGCAATTGTGAAAGCAACTAAACACAAAACTGCAATAATTCTGGTAAACTTCTTCATCTTTTCACCCATCCTTTTTGTCTTAAACAAGTTCGTAATTCTTATTTTGCAATTCATAACAATCCATCAAATAATCACAAGCTATTAGCTTGCCGCCATCGTGCAGAAACGTACATCAATCAAGAAACAATTAATTAACCAACAATCAATATATACGTCATATACGTCTGCCAGATCTTCAGTCAAACAATGACTAGAATTATTAATGATTACTGACTATTTATACATCAGAATCAGCATAATTTCAAGGTTTTGCAGGAACAAAACCCTGAAATTGCTTTTTTAACAAAATATTTCAGCTTGAACTGCAAATTATTCCCTTAGGCTTATATCTTTTTCTGCCAGCGCTTTAAGTATTTTTTTCATTGCCGGTGCGATGTCGCTTTCACTTAAGGTTTTATCTGCAGAGCGGAATTTCAAATTATAGGCAACAGATTTTTTACCTTCACCGACCTGTTTGCCTTGATACACGTCAAAAAGATCTACTGATTCAAGTAACTTGCTGCCATTTTCTCTGATTATTGTTTTTAATTCATCGACCAACAGATTCTGATCACAAATCAATGCAAGATCCCTATCTACAGCTGGGAATTTGGGCATTGATTTAAATATGCGTTTATTATTAACCATAGGCATAAGAACGTTAAGGTCAAGGTCTAGAAGCACACACCCTTCTGGTGCTTCAAAAGCTTCTGCTGTATCCGGGTGCACGGTTCCCAGCCAGCCTGTATTTTTGCCGGCAATTAGAATATCAGCGCTTTGCCCCGGATGAAGCCATGGCTTTTCTTCGGATCTTATTACTTTTAACTCAGCAAGGTCAATGCCTAAGTGCGAAAGCAAAGTTTCCAGCATGCCTTTGACCTGATAAAAAGTATCTGCTTTTTCTTTGGCATTTTCATTATAACTAATTGCAGCTAAATGAGGTGTTTCGATAGGCAGCTCAGTTAACGGTAATGCCTTGGGATGATATGTATATGCTATTTCAAACAGGTCGGCACATCCTACAGATCTGTTTTTATTTCCTGCTGCAGCTTGTAAAAGAGCTGGAGCCATTGAAGTTCTCATACAGGAAAAATCTTCGCCCAAAGGATTAGTTATTCTAACACTTTGACGCAAAGGATGATCTGAAGGAAGCATCAATTTATCAAGCTGCTTAGGGCTTTCAAAAGAATATGTGAGAGCTTCATAATAGCCTCTTCCTATCATCAGATCCTTGATTTTTTCGATAATCTTCTGGTTTTGATTGCGTCCGCCCAATGTAGTCTGTTTACCAGAAAGCAAAGTAGGTTCAATATTATTGTAATCATATAAACGTGCTATTTCTTCCGCCAGATCAGCTATACTCTCCAAGTCTGGTCTATAACTGGGAACTGTAACTTTTATAGATTGATCCTGACCATCTGCAATTTCGCAACCAAGAGAAGTCAACATTCTGCTCATTTCTTGAGCAGAGATATCTGTTCCTAAAAAGCGATTAATATAGTCAGCTGTCATATCCAGTATTACAGGTTCTTTTTTCACAGGCCATACATCAATCGTGCCTTGGCAGACCTTTCCACAACCAAGCTCTTCTATTAATTCACAAGCACGATCCAGAGCACGTGCTGCCTGATTAATATCCAGTCCTTTTTCAAATCTGGAAGAGGCTTCGGTACGCAGACCTACTTTTTTTGCAGCCAGGCGAACAGCTAAAGGATTAAAGGTAGCAGATTCTAGTAATACCGTGCTGGTATTTTGCTGTATTTCTGAATTTTCAGCACCCATAACACCTGCCAATGCAACTGCTCTGGAGCCATCTGCTATTACCAGCATCGAAGGATCAAGTTCTCTTTCGACACTATCCAGAGTAATCATTGTTTCACCCTCGACAGCACGTCGGACAATAATTTTCTGATCATGAAGATCTTTTAGATCAAAAGCATGCATAGGCTGCCCCAATTCGAGCATTACATAATTAGTTATATCAACCATATTATTGATTGGCCTTACACCTGCACTGCGCAAGCGGCGGCGTATCCACTCAGGAGAATCGCCAACCCTAACGTCTTCTACGACTCTGCCACAATAACGATAGCATAAATCAGGTGCAGCAATCTCTATTGTCGCCAGATCAGCAGATTTATTATCAGAAAGAGCTTTTACCTCAGGCTCTTTTGCAGTAAAAGGCAAACCAAAAGTAACAGCCGCTTCTCTGCCAAGTCCTTCTACAGCAAAACAATCAACGCGGTTTGAAGTAATTTCAAATTCTATGACTGTATCACATATGGATAAAACCTCTTTGATATCTTGTCCCAGAGCTGTATTCGCCGGCAAAATATAAATTCCATCTTCTGCAGCATCAGGGAAATCAGCAGTTGTATATCCAAGCTCTTCGATCGAGCAAAGCATCCCTTCAGATATTTGACCACGCAGCTTACCCTTTTTGATTTTTAAACCACCAGCCAGTGTAGAACCGGCTAAAGCCACAGGCACGCAATCGCCTACTGAAATATTATCAGCTCCTGTTACAATCTGAATTTTCTCATTGCCGGTATTAACCTGACAAATCACAAGTTTGTCGGCATCAGGATGCTTGTCTATCGATTCTATCCTACCGGTCACAACATTTGTTATTTCTTCCCCTTGAACTTCATAACCTTCCACCTTTGAGCCGGAAATTGTCATTGCGTCGCATATTTCTTTTATAGGTTTATCAAGCGGGGTAAAATCCTTTAACCACTCAACTGATACTTTCATATATAGTCCTCCAGTCGCATTTATAAATTTTTAAAAAATCTGATTGTATGATAAAAATACACTTTTCCAAAAGTTATCTGAACTGTTGCAGGAAGCGAATATCATTTTCATAAAAATGACGAATATCGTCTATACCGTAACGCCCCATTGCAGTACGCTCAACACCGATACCAAAAGCAAAGCCACTGTATATTTCAGGATCTATTCCACAATTTGATAAAACTTCAGGATGTACCATACCGGCACCAAGTATTTCTATCCAGCCCTCACCTTTACATGTTCTGCAACCGCTTCCACCGCATGTCCAACATGAAATGTCTACTTCACAGCTTGGTTCTGTAAATGGGAAATGATGCGGACGTAATCTGATTTTTGTCTGTTCACCGAATAATTGTTTGGCAAAAAGTTGCAGCGATCCGATAAGATCCCCCATGGTAACATTTTTATCTACAACAAGACCTTCCACCTGGTGGAAAATCGGTGAGTGAGTAGCATCCGGAGTATCAGAACGATAAACCTTACCTGGACAGACAATTTTCAAAGGCGGTTTTTGCTGTTCCATAACACGTATCTGCACAGGAGATGTTTGTGTACGCAGCAAAATATTATCGTTCATATAAAATGTATCCTGTGTGTCCCTTGCAGGATGTCCCTCAGGAATGCGCAAAAGTCCAAAATTATATTTATCAAGCTCTATCTCAGGACCCTCTGCTATCTGATAGCCCAGATTCATGAATACTTCGCAAATTTCATCAATTGCTCTGGTAAGAGGATGGCGGGCACCTGATGGTTGAGATCTGCCAGGTATACTTATATCAATAGTCTCTTTTAACAAAGCAGCCTGTTTCTCAACACTTTTTAGAGATATCTTTTTCTGGTCAAGCAAATCCTCCATCTCAGCACGCACCTGATTTACAAACTGACCGATTACAGGTCTTTCCTCAGCTGACAAAGCGCCCATGCCACGAAGTATCTGCGTCAAAGGTCCTTTTTTTCCCATAAATTTAACGCGCAAAGCATCAAGTTCAGACAAAGACTTCTGCTGATCAAGCTCCTGCTTGAACGAATCCAGTAAATTACCTAAATCTTCTCTCATATCACTCATATGTATTCCTCCCATAGTAATAAATAGACATAAAAAAACTCCCATCCCATACACGGGACGGAAGAATATCCGCGGTACCACCCGAATTCCAGAGCAACCGCTCCGGCTCTCAAACAGCTTTTACCGGGGCAAACCGTTCCAGCCTACATAACAAAGTTTAACTCCTTTGGGAGAAATAAAATCATTCCTTCAGCCAGACCGCTCCGAAGTGAACTTCAAAAACTTCCAATCAGGTGAGCTCACAGCCTACCGACTCAACCCTCTCTGAGATCTTTCATCTTTTACTCTCTTCATCACTGCGTTACATGTTATAATATCATCTGATAAATATACTGTAAAGGCAAGGAGTTATTTAAATGCAATCATTTTCCAGAACGACCCGGCAAAAAGCACTCTCCCTGGCATTTGTTCTTATAATGCTGTTAATTATAATCACCTCTTGTACTGAAGAGCAGGAACAAATCGAAACTTTTGATCCTGACAAAGCAAGTCTGCCTTCTGATCAGCAAGTTTTAACCGAATTGATGAGTCAAGCAAATATTGCCAGTGAGAATATTACAATTAGTGATGGCAAACATATCTATTTTAATGATAGTGATGGGAATTTTGTGAAATCAGATGCCGACGGTGCCAATCAGAAGATTTTACTTAACAATTATGTTTCCTGGCCGGTTATTGATCAAAATCAGATCTACTATGTTAGCGGACTATCTCAAGGTGAATTATCAAAAATAAATACAGACGGCTCAAATAATGTCAGAATTGGTTCCAGTGATATCAAAAATCTGATCTTTTTTGATGACATGCTCTATGCTATAGAGATGCCTGAAGAGCAGGTAGTAAGATACCAAACAGATGGCAGTAGACGCGAAGTTATTATTGAATCCGCCTCTACTAACATGATTTTAAATAAAGAAGCTCTATATATCAGCAG
Source organism: Ercella succinigenes (assembly GCF_900002895.1). Lineage (NCBI taxonomy): Bacteria > Bacillati > Bacillota > Clostridia > Eubacteriales > Oscillospiraceae > Ercella > Ercella succinigenes. Next base: position 151,387 of record NZ_CDHP01000020.1, read on the forward strand.
TAAATCAGCACATGACGGACTAATCCGATATGATTTAAAAACGGACGAAATTCAGGTATTAATTGAAAGAGTCGCAGGCAGTCTGCAAATCGATAAAGACTGGCTTTATTTTGCAGATTTGCAAAATCAGTATCATGTCTATGGTATAAGCCTGCAATCTTTTAATGATACCGACAATGATGACGACAAAGATACCGATGATGATTCCGATGATGATTCCGATAAGGAGACTAATCAGACAAAAACTCCTATCAAACTGGAAAGTCAGCTGGTATTCGAACATACACTGGATAAGCCATTCATAACGTTTGACGGAAAACTTTATTATATAGACAGCAATCGCCAACAGCAGCTATTTTCAATAGAGCTTAGCGCTCTAAATCAGCTTGACAGCAGTAAAGCTGTTCTTGTCGCAGACGACGCTGTTGAGAAATTTGTAATTCTTTATCCGTTTATTTATTATCAAAGACCGAATCATAATATGTTATTCAGAGTAGTTAAAGAACAAACAAGAGCAGTAAAAATCAGCTAATGCGGCTAACCCACGGGTTTTTAAAACACAAATCAATAAAGCTTATCGAAGGACCATGACCTGGATAAATCAACATTTTTTGATTTTCTTTATTCATTAATCTCTTTATTCTACGTAAAGACTGGTTAAGTTCCAAATCGGAACCTCCAAGATCAGTCCTGCCCACACTATCAGAAAAAACCGTATCTCCTGTAAAAAGGGCAGACTGAATGCCATTGCTTTCGTTTAGCATTAGGCAAATACCACCACTGGTATGTCCGGGGGTAGCAATCACATCAAGCCATGAACCATCACCTAATTCAATTTTATCTTCGTCAACTACAGTTTTTTCGGCAGCACGCCATGTCTGTGGCAAGCCAAAGGTAGCAGATACATTTCCCCTGCTATCAGTTAGCATATGTGCATCTTTTTCATGAATATACAAAGGAACCTGAAATTTATCACGCCAGTAATCCGCAGTCAGAATATGATCCATATGACCGTGAGTAACAATGATACCTTGTAGCACAGCATCCGTGTGCGGCTTTTTTTCCGGATAAGCAGCCGGGTCTATAATCCAGGCATTTTTACCATTCTCAAGCCAATAGCAATTTGCTGCAAAACCACTTATAGGTAAAACACTTATACTCCAATTCATAAATATATCTCCATTCCAATTTGCATTTAAAGTCTCTTTTTATCATTCTTAGTTTACAGAGCCTGATTCAATTACAAAATTACTGATTAACAGAATCTATATTACTGATTAACAGAATCTATTATTTATCTATAACAGTTAATATTTTATCACAATACTATTACAAAAAAGCCTGAAATCATGACCTTAAAGATCTGATTTCAGGCTTTTGCTAAAATATTATTCCACAACAAGCAAAGCTATTACTCGTTTCAGAACTACTTTACAGGTATAATTGTATAAACTTACAAAAACAATCTAAAATCATGCAGATTAATAAGCAACACCAAACTGATACATTGCAGTAGCAACTTTCTCAAAACCAGCAATATTAGCGCCTAATACGAGATTATCTGGATCACCGTACTCAGCTGCAGCTTCACTTGCTCTGCTATAAATATCAATCATAATCTGTTTTAATTTAGCGTCTACTTCTTCAAATGTCCAGCTATAACGCATGCTGTTCTGGCTCATTTCCAGTGCAGATGTAGCAACACCACCGGCATTAGCAGCTTTAGCAGGTCCATAAATAACTTTGTTTTTAAGATAAACTTCAACAGCCTCAGGAGTTGAAGGCATATTTGCACCTTCTCCCAGAGCATAACAGCCATTATCAACCAGCAACTTGGCAGAAGCACCATCTATTTCATTTTGTGTAGCACAAGGCAAAGCAATATCGCAAGGAACCGACCAGATACCAGCACAACCTTCTGTATAGGTTGAACCAGGATGATCAGCTACATACTCTTTGATACGTCCACGTTTTACAAGCTTGATCTCTTTTACTGCATCAAGATCAATACCGTTAGGATCATGGATATATCCATCTGAATCACTAAGAGTAATAACAGTAGCACCCAGCTCAGTAGCTTTTGCTGTAGCAAAAATAGCAACATTACCTGAACCAGAGATTGAAACTTTAGCGCCTTCAAAGGATTTACCTTTAGCTTTTAAAGCCTCATCCATGAAGTAAAGCAAGCCATAACCTGTAGCTTCTGTTCTAACAAGAGAACCACCCCAGTTCAATCCTTTTCCTGTTAAAACACCGGTATGTTCATTTGCCAGGCGTTTGTATTGTCCGTACATATAACCGATTTCACGTGCTCCCGTTCCTATATCACCGGCAGGAACATCTGTATCTGCGCCGATATGACGCCAAAGTTCTGTCATAAAGCTTTGGCAAAAACGCATTATTTCATTATCACTTCTGCCACGTGGATTAAAGTCAGAACCACCTTTACCACCACCAATAGGAAGACCTGTAAGAGCATTTTTGAATATTTGCTCAAAGCCCAGGAATTTTATAACACTAAGATTCACCGAAGGATGCAGTCTAAGACCACCCTTGTAAGGACCTATAGCACTGTTAAACTGCACACGGAAACCACGGTTTACATGTACCTTACCGGCATCATCAACCCAGCTTACACGGAAAACTACCTGACGCTCAGGCTCAATAATTCTTTCGAAAATACCGGCAGCCACCCATTCAGGATGCTTCTCTGCCACAGGCTCAAGACTCTCAAGTACCTCAAGTACTGCCTGATGAAATTCAGGCTCATTAGGATTGCGTGTTACGAACTGATCGTAAACAGATTTTAAAATGTTCATGGATATCCCTCCGTCAACAAAATATATAAATAATAGATTAGAACAATGACTTCATTTGCATACCAGGACAGATGAAATCAACACTCAACAAATATTCTATTGCTAATCGGTCGATTCGTCAAGAAAAATGCAAGTCTTTTTTAACAGACTTGCATTTGAAATAAAATTATTTTTGTCTTGCAATTTATAATATAGATTCACAGCATTATCTAACGAGTTCTCTCCAATCAAGATCCCCACGATCAATTGCCAGAACCAGAAGTTCCGCCGTAGCTATATTTGTAGCAACAGGTATACTATTCGTATCACAAGCTTTAAGCAAAGAATTAGGAGCATCATATGTCTCTAGTATCGGATCTCTTAAGTAAATAACAGCATCAATCTCATTGTACATTGCTCTGGAAGCAAGCTGATCAAGGCTGCCGGAAATTTCCGTTGACAGTCCGACAACATTTAAAGACGATGCATCTCTAATCAAACGCGACGTATTAAAAAGCGAGAACATCGAATGTCTGGACAATATCTGACTATAGGCAATACAAAAATTTACCAGTAATTCATTTTTACGATGATCTGCAAGCAAAACAATATTCACTAGACTACCTCCTGATATTTATGACATAACTAACTTATATTCTAACCATATTTGTTAAAACTAACAAGACATAAAAATAAAATACACTATTTTACCGTCTTTTCATAGTAAAAAAAGATTAAAAATCATTTTCTGTTGAATCTGTATTTGTTGTAACTGTAGTTCCTGAAATACCGGATTCATCATTTGCTTGCTGCCCTGACAAATCAATTCCCGATAAACCAGGCAGTCTGTTTGCATCTCCAGCAGAACTTCCCTGATCAAAACCAAAGTAAGCATCAAGAATATCCACAGCAATCTGTATAGTGTTTGAACCCCATGCGCCTTTCTCAACAATCTGTGCTATGGCGATCTGTGGATTATCTGCCGGTGCAAAACAGATAAACAAACCATTTGAAGAAGAAACATCCTCTCTGCCGGTCTCAGCGGTACCTGTTTTAGAAGCAACCTGTACAGGATAATCTGAAAAATAGCGTCTTGCAGTTCCTTCACGATCTGTACTTACGGCTATCATAGCTTCTCTTACAGCATCTAATGTTGATTGATCAAGACCGATCGGCTGAGGTTGCGGATCATTATAATCAATAACAATTCCATCATCTCTGGTGATCTGAGATATAACATGCGGCGTTACCAGATTACCTGTAGCAATCGCAGCAGTATATCTTGCCAGCTGTAAAATAGTATAGCTATTATCAAACTGGCCTATAGCAGTCTGACAGGTATCTGCAGGAAACCAGATCTGATCACTAGGATCACTTCTTAAAAGAGCTTTTGTTTCTTTGCTGGAACGGTATCCTTTTGCTTCTCCCGGCAGATCTATGCCGCTTATTTCACCAAGACCTAGTTGTTTCCCCCAATAATCTATATTATCTACACCTGTAGCAATGCCCAGATGATAAAAATACATATTACAGGAAGTAGCCATCCCTCTTGTTAGATTCAGGTCACCATGTCCGCCACCTGGATACTCAAGACAGCGCCATGGCCAATCACCAATGATTTCAGATCCACGGCATCTGAAAGTATTGGAGACAGCTGTAATAGCTCCCGACTGCAAGCCTGCAACCGCAGTAACAGGCTTAAAAGTAGAACCTGGAGCATAAATTTCCATGATAGCGCGATTCATCATTGGTTTTTGCTCATTATCGGTAAGATACTGCTCTACTCTTTCCGCAGCGGCCTCATCATTTGCCTGAATCAAAAAATCTACCGGATCATAATATGGATAGCTAGCCATAGCAAGGACAGCACCCGTACTTACATCTAAAGCAACAACAGCACCGGCATCAGCATCACCAAGATTCTTATTGTCAGGACTGTTACGGATTTGTTCAATAACCTTTTCAAGTGATTGCTGCGCAACTTTCTGCAATGCCAGGTCAATTGTTAATTTGACATCATACCCCGCAACAGCATCTTTACCAATATTCTCAGAGAAAAAAGCACCGTCTTCTCCTGCCGCCGACCAGATATTATAAGGTTTTACTCCATTTTGACCAGATAAATATCTTTCAGCTGTAGACTCTACACCGGCCTGACCGACAATTGCATCTGGCTCATATCCTAACTCTTTCAGTTCCTCATACTGCAAGGAAGAAATTCTGCCGGTATATCCAATAATATGACTAAGATACCTCACCTGATCAGAGTACATGCGCTGACTGTCCTGACCTATAAGTAAACCTTTGAACCGATAATTCTGTTCATAGATTATACTGACCATTTCTTCCGAAACCTGCCTGGTAAGTTCAATCGGAGTACCATTTATAAAAGACCAGTAATCCTTCATAATAAGATAGCGAAGTCTCATTATCCGCCAGGCATCTTCTCGGCTATAACGTATACCATCAGTATCAATATTTTCTATCTGAAACTGTTTATACAGCAAATAATCATAAAAAACTTCAGGGTCAGTCTTGACAAAATCATCTGAAAATTCTGAATTTGCCAAATCATCACGCTCTTTAAGATTAAAAAGATTTCTGTTGCTTTGCCAATATATAGTTTCTTCCATTGTTTTTTTGAATACAGGTATACCACAATCCTCACCATCACCATCAGGATGGGTACAGGAACTATGATCCAATTCAAAATAATCATCCAGCTCACTTTTTACCGTAACTCCGTTTTCTTCCAGAAAAAGAGCTAGATCGAGCAGCATAGTATTAAGCTCGGTTGGCGACAAGCCGGCATAGCTAAGATACAAAACCGGAATTGTCTCTGAATAAGCAAGTGTAACACCGGCAGCGTCATAAATATCTCCACGCGGCGCCTTCACCACCTGTTGTCTTGCAACCCCACTTGTCTCACTAACACCGGTAACTGAACCCGGATCAAGCTGGAGAGCAGCAGTCTGATAAAAAATCATGCCTCCCGCTATGAGTATAGCTGCACTAAGCAAAGCAAATCTACTGCCAACAAAAGCTTTTACCCGGTGTTTTAAGCCAGGCTTAACTTCTCCTGTAGACGAATGAAGTATCGCCTCATCGTTATCAAACATGTAATATGTGTTCTTTAAGTCATCCGCCATACATTTTCTCCCGAGTCATCATCAATACCAGTTTTCTTTTGCCCCTTAGGATATGGGCCTAAATAATTAAGCAAGAGTAACAGAGGAACAGAAGCTATAATATTTACTAATAATTGCGGACCAATTGTCCGCAGACTAATGCTTATAAGTTGCTCAAAACTATAAATCTGATCCGGCAACATTGGAAACAAAAAAGTAATGATAATCAAAGCAATCTCATAGAATATAGTAATCAAGGCAACCTGCAAAAGAACAAGAAGAATATTCCTCTGAAAAAAATTTATTAGCATAGTCGCGGCAATCAGACCGGCAAACATTAATAACAGCATACCAAGTCCAAGATATCTTCCTGCCAGCATATCACGCAAAAAACCTGCAACAAGACCAATCACAACGCCATCATCACGGCCAAAAAAATATCCGCTTATAATTACCATAATCAAAGCAAGATCAGGCATGAAATGGACAGGCACCAACCAGCCGGAAAAAGTAAACTGTATTAAAGTCAGTCCAACAACATAAATAGCATATACACCAAATTGACGTCCATGCTGCTTAATCAACCTCATTACTATGTCCCTTCATTACAAAAACCGTAGATAAATTATCCAGTTCAGTTGCAGGTTTAAGAATTGCAGATTTCTGACCTGGGACGGAACTATCTGTTATATCTACTATTTCACCAATAATTATACCAGCTGGGAAAAGCCCTCCCAAACCACTTGTAACAATCTCATCGCCAACTCTTACAGAAGCACTTTCAGGAATCTGATCAATAATACACATGCCACTGCCTTTTAGATCAATATCTCCACGCAGCCTTACGATTGCACCATTAACTTCATTAACCCTTGCACTTACGGCGAACCCCTCATGCAGCAATGGGAGAACCTTTGCCGTAGTAAGGTCTGAAGATAACACCCTTCCAACCAACCTTGATTCCGCATCCACAACAGCAAAAGACATTGTTTCTGTAACTGTAAGACCGTCTGCTGTCCCCATATCAATTTTAAAAACATCAAACCAGCTACCAATCTCACGTGTCATGATTTTGGCACCTACTATTTCATATCTATCAAAAACATCTTTCAGCTGCAAAGCAGATTTCAATTCCTCATAATTTCTTCCAGCTTCCTGCAGCTGAGCAATTTCATTACGCAATGCTGCATTTTCCTCAAGCAAAGTTTGATTTTCTGATCTGATCGTTATCCCATCTGTTAAAGACTGCCAAAAGCCACTTACATTATCAACTGCCCCACTAAATCCTGACTGTATAGGTTTAAGAACAGCACTAAATGGAGTTGTGAGATGATTTAAAGGACTGCCTGGAAACGAAGACAGTAAAATAAGAGTGATCAAAATCAAACTAATAAGGACTATAGTAAAAATACGTGTACGCACAACCTTGCGCAAACAACTCCACTTCCCTTCAAAAAAATTATATTAACATCTATCACTCGACATAATACCGTAAAAGCAACAGGCAATCAAATTAGACCATTTTGTTTCATGCTCACAGAATCTTTTACAGATATGACAAGATGATCAATTACACTAACGCCCATCATCGAACCAATTTCCATCAGTTTAAGTGTTGTTTGTATGTCATCATTACTCGGAGTAGCATCTCCACTGGGATGATTATGAGCAAGAATAACTGCTGCTGCATTTGCTTTAACAGCCTCCCTGAACAAATCCCTTGGCTTTACCACCGCAGAAGATAAACCACCCTCAGATAATCTGACAATACGGATAACTCTGTTTCTTATATCAAGCATAATCATATGCAATTCTTCTCTGGAAAGATTCCGCAATTGTTCTTCCAGAAGACCTCTGGCATCGTCAGGAGTTTTAATTTGCCTACGCGGATTACTTCTGGCCTTTTCCACAGTTCTGTTTCCGATTTCAAGTGCTGCCTTGATCTGCAAAGCCTTAACTCTGCCAATACCTGGAATAGACATCAATTCCTCTATACTGTTTTCTTGCAACATCATTAAACCCTGATCTCCGGCCAGAGCCATAATCTTATGGCATAACTGCAATGCAGGTATTGTTCTGGTTCCATTTCTGATCAAAACAGAAAGTAGTTCGGCATCGGTCAAAGACCGTGCACCGAACCTTTCAAGCTTTTCATATGGCCGGTCATCTGCCGGCATTTCTTTCATGGAAAGATAGCTAAAATCATTCATAGAACAAGTCTCCTTTCAGGAGGCTTGTCAGGACCAGGGTAATAAACCAGAGATAAAATTAAATTCAGATGAAGTTACAGCTGCTTTTTGCAGCATGTCCATCAACCTGTTCACCGGCAAACCCATCACATTATAATAACAACCATCTATTCTATTTATCAGTGCACTTCCGTATCAGTCAAGTCCAAAAAGTTGGTGTAAATTGTCTTCCGGTATCTGCATGAATCAGGTGACAACATGCAGGTATGCTGCTCGTTCTGCTAACGCTTCTTTTCTTGCTGTTTCTCTCTCATCAAAGTAGCGATCCATTATGAAATACTTTTTGCCGGTCAACCATTTTTCATGGTGCTCCATCAGAACTGCTCCCATCAGTCGGATAAGACTGTCATCATTGGGGAATATCCGTATAACGCGTTCCCTACGACGTAGCTCTTCGTTGAGTCGTTCTATGCTGTTACTGGTTCTCAGTCGTTTGCGATAGGCTTCCGGCA